>JAAAOZ010000215.1 GCA_009908585.1 Chloroflexota bacterium | reverse complement strand
CCGGTTGTGCATGGGGGCATAGCATGATTTCCTCGTCACTTTTTCAGAAGACGTTGTCAACCTTTGACTTCACCCTAACCTGAGCTATACTTAAGTAAGATTGATTATATGCTGGCGGGTAAATCCCCTTCACACGCAGATAAAAGATCGAGGTAATATGACGGAGCAGACGCGAACAAGAAAATCTCTCTGGGAACGGATCACTGGGTTTTGGCATGCCTTCGCCGACACGATTCGCCTTCAAATCATCCTGCCTTACTTGCTCTTGACGGTGATTGTGGGAGGCTTTGGCATCTACGTGGTGACCCAATTACTCAGCCGATCCCTGGATGAGCGCTTGGATAGTTATCTTGGCGAATCTGCCCGTACACTTGTGAGCAGTTGGCGGCGCTATGATGAAGATGAGCATATGGACGCAGCAAGGCAGATTCTTATTGTCTCCGGTGTCGTGGAGGCCATCCGAGATCAAGACAGCGGGGCGCTTGATGAAAATGTTAGAACGATGGCAGCGACTCAGAATCTTGATACAGTATTGTTTTTAGATGCGCAAGGTGATGTACTGCTGCACTATCTCCGAGAAGGGGAACAATTCAATAGTCCCACTTTTTCAAAAGACGAAGTACGATATGCTAATATATTGCAGTATATTGTAGATGAAAACGATCCTCGAACTCCTCCTCAGCATGCGATCGGGCGCCATCCTCTTGATGAGCAGAACTATTACTACTTCACTGCTGCGCCGATTGGGTATGGAAATGAGATGGTGGGCGTGATTATGATGGGCAGCCGATTATCCAAGATGATGCCCGACTTTCAGACGAATGTGCTTTCCCAGATCACTATTTATTCATGGGAGGGCGAAGCTATCTACACGACCTTCTCTTCCGTTGGCGGTCAAGCGGATAATCAAGCGTTGCTCTCGGAGTTGTCTATCTCGCCCGATATCTATCAACGTATCAAGGAAGCGGAAAATCTAATGCTGTTCGAGGATATTGAGAATCAAAGGATTCAGGGGCAAATTTACCGCTTGGCTTATGGGGGCGTACAAATTGGTTCAGAGCGCTTTGGCGTCTACTCTGTCGCGCTGCCTCGGCAATTCGTGCAGGAAGCCGGGGAGAAAAGTCGAACTAATTACATAATTATCTTTAGTATTGGATCAGTCTTTGTGATTGTCCTGGGCTTCTTTATCGCAACCAGAATCACTGAACCGTTGCAGCGTCTAGTGATGACCTCCCTGGCCGTGGCTCGGGGGGATTTGAGGCAACGCACGGGCATTCAGCGCTCGGATGAGGTCGGCGTCCTGGCCCGAACCTTCGATCAGATGACGTTCAGCTTGGAGGAGCGCACATTCGCGCTTGAGGAGGCGCTATACGCTCAACGCGAGACTGCCAGCCGGATGCGCGCGATTCTTTCCAGCATTGGGGACGGCGTGCTGCTAGAGGATCTTGAGGGTAATATCATCCCGATGAACGAGGCAGCCAGGACGATGTTGAGTGATATGGCTGAGCAATTTCGCTATGGGCCGTTGCGTGAACTCTCGGTGGCTGAGCAAAAGAGTGATCCTGAGGAGCCGCCGAGTCCTTGGCTGTTAGAAAGTCGTCGTTTTCAACTGGCGGATAAGGTGTTCGTCGCGCACTCTGCCGTGGTGCGAATGGAAGGTGAAGGTCAGGAGAGCGGCCAGAAGTTAGGTACGGTGATCGTTATCCGCGATGTCACCGCAGAGGTGGAAGCCGAGAAGCTCAAAGATGCCTTTGTCGCGCACGTCTCACACGAGTTGCGCACACCACTGACCTCCATCAAGGGTTACAGCGATCTGCTCCTGGCCACAACCGGCGAGGTGCTGGATGCCAGTCAGCGTATCTTCTTGGAGAAGATCGTTATGCAGACGGGCAATATGATCTCAATGGTGAACGCGCTTCTGGATTTCACCGAGATTGAGGCCGGTGGACGGCTTACCTTACAACAACAACCCTCCCAGATCTCTGAGCTGATCGCGGATATCGCTGAGGAATGGGAGCCTAAGATGGAAGACCAAGAATTGGATTTGAGGGTCGAGATGCCTGATCAACCTTGTCCTTTGGTCAACATCGATCAAAAGCGGATGCGTTGGGCTATCCTCAACTTGGTGCGCAACGCCTGGCAGTACACGCCCGCCGGTGGCAATGTGATCCTTCGACTCGTCAGTCGTCCTGACCGCGTCAGCATCTTAGTTGAAGACACCGGCATCGGTATGCCAGAAGAGGCCCAGCGTAATCTATTCACGCGCTTTTTCCGTGTGATGCACCAACACGATGATGACGTTCGCGGCCTGGGATTGGGACTGTACGTGACGAAGGCCATCGTCGAAGCGCACGGCGGATACATCCAGGTCGTCAGCGAGGTTGACCAGGGGAGTACCTTCAGCATCATTCTACCCACGATGCAAGCGCAAGCTCTCACCACGCCTCCACCTGAGAACGCATAAGGCTTGAGCCACCTAACAGATCGTGGGTGGCATCGGAGAGGTTAAAATGACAAGCGAAGTAGCTACAGAGCAGCGTTCGCGTAACGTAAGATGGCGAGAAATATTGATCCTGGTGCTTGTTCTATTGCTCGGATTTGTTTGCCTCTTTTTCTCCTCTTCCTTGGCTCTCTCCACGTCGGAGCGACGATGGGTTGAGGCCGACTTGGCATCTGATATGGATCCCTACCAGGACGATGATTATCTGATATTCGAGGGGAATGAGCCAACCATTCCTCCTATTCGAGATGATTACAAGCCCGATTGGAATTATGATCCGGAGGCCACGCTAGGTCCGCCGACCATCGTTCCAGAGGTGGAATTTCGTCCCT
>JAAAOZ010000104.1 GCA_009908585.1 Chloroflexota bacterium | reverse complement strand
CACGCTATATGGATCGTCCGGGTGGTTACACACGGAAACTAAAGCTGGGGTGGCGCAAAGGAGATGCGGCAGAACTCGTTCTGTTGGCATTGGTTCAGGAAGAACTTTAACCCACGACGCAGACGGATGTGAACGGTGCGATTTAAGGCCATCGTCGCGTACGATGGAACGGCGTATTCAGGATTTCAGCGTCAGAAGAACGCCTTCACAATTCAAGAGGAAATCGAGGACGTTTTAGAGAGGCTGATGTGCGCGCCCATCTGGGTGACGGCTGCCGGACGCACCGACGCGGGCGTCCACGCCGAGGGCCAAGTGATCGCCTTTGAGGGCGCGTGGCGACATCCCATAACCGACTTACATCGCGGGATGAACGCCCTGCTCTCGGATCAAATCGCTATCGTTCACCTATCCGAAGTCGAAGCGGATTTTCATCCCCGCTTTGATGCAATCCGTCGTCGGTATCGGTACACAATTTACCAAGCTCCGGTTCCCAATCCATTGGTTCATCGTACCAGCTTGTACATCGCGCAAGCATTAGATCGCGAGGCGATGCAGGCAGCGGCGGAAGCTTTGGTGGGACGGCACGACTTCGCGGCGTTTGGTTCGCCGCCCCAGGGGAATAATTCCGTTCGGGAGGTCTATCGCGCGGCGTGGTCGTGGGCCGAAGGGACGGCTTATGGCCGCTTGGGAGATCTAAGCGAACACACGTGGTTGTACTTTGACATCGAGGCAAATGCATTCTTGTATCGAATGGTAAGAATGTTGGTCGGAACGATGTTGCGGGTCGGCTATGGCGCGTTGACGCCGGCGGAGTTCGCCGACATCTTGCATGCGCGAGATCGCAGCCGCGCTGGCCCGGCCATCGCTGCGTGTGGGCTTTCTTTGAAAGCTGTCCAGTACGAGTAAAAAAGCATAAGGTTATTTGGATCTTATATCAGGGAGTATAGCAAAAGTGAAACGAGCAATCTTGCATAAGACCTATATGGCTAAGCCTGATGAGGTCGAACGAAAATGGTATGTTGTTGATGCAAAGGGTCAGACATTAGGGCGCTTGGCGACAAGAATCGCCAGCGTGCTGCGTGGTAAGGGCAAGCCGAGCTACACGCCTTACACCGACATGGGAGACTACGTCGTTGTGGTCAACGCAGAGAAGGTAAATGTCACTGGCCGTAAACTTGATCAGAAGTTTTATTATCGGCACTCCGGTCATCCCGGCTCGTTGAAGGCGGTTTCGTTGCGTCGGATGTTGGAATTGCATCCTGAGCGCGTCGTCGAGCATGCTGTGAAGGGCATGCTGCCGAGTGGGCCGTTAGGACGTCGTATCTACAAGAAGCTCAAGGTATATCCGGGGGAAGAACACCCACATCAGGCGCAACAGCCTGAGGTTTTGGAGCTGTAAGGAGGCGGATGAATGTACTATGAAGGTTTAGGTCGCCGCAAGACATCGACGGCGCGAGTTCGTCTTTATCCAGATGGAGATGGTCAAATTTTGGTCAACGGCAAGCCCTATCAGGAGTATTTCTGCCGCGAGATGGATTGGCAGGCTGTCAGAGATGCCTTCGAGGCCACCGACACATTAGGTGATTTCAATGTCACCGTGCAGGCTCGAGGCGGCGGCGTGACGGGGCAATCCGAGGCAGTTCGGATGGGGGTGGCGCGAGCATTGCTCAAGGTCAACCCCGATCATCGCCCTGTGCTACGGCACGCTGGCTTTTTGACGCGCGATCCTCGTATGAAGGAACGCAAGAAGCCAGGTCTCAAACGCGCGCGCAAGGCGCCGCAATACACCAAGCGTTAATGTCTTAGCGCCCGTTTATCGGGCCGCTATATTCCCGTTGAAATTCTTCAGGTAGGCAGCGATCGCTGCCTACCTGTTTGTTGTGTCGTAGTTACGACAAGGAAGCTTTATGGGACATTTGACCATCATTGGATTAGGGCCGGGATCGCCCAAAGACCTGACGCGCGAAGCGTGGGAGGTCCTCTCGCAGCTTGATGAGGTGTGGTTGCGCACGACGCATCACCCGGTGGTGAGTGGTTTACCGGCTGGATTGGACGTGCACTCCTTCGATCACCTATATGAAGCGGCGGAGACCTTCGAGGATGTCTACGCGCAGATCTCGACGCAGATTTTAGCGTTGGCGAGGCGTTCTCAGGGCGTGGCTTATGCCGTCCCTGGCCACCCGCTGATGGGCGAATCGACGGTCACACGCATTTTGTCCGCGATGGCCGATGAGGAACTTCCTATTCGGATCGTGGCGGGGTTGAGCTTTTTAGAACCATCGTTGACCGCGTTGGCCTATGATGCGCTGGATGGCTTACAGATCATCGATGCGTTGGAGATAGTTGCCCTGCATCACCCGCCGCTTAACTCCGATCTCCCGGCGTTGATTGGCCAGGTGTACAGTCGAGCCATCGCCTCCGAACTGAAGTTGGTCTTGATGAACCAGTACCCGGACACGCACGAGACCGTGCTCATCGACGCGGCGGGCACCCCCGCCCAATCGGTGCGCCGCCTTCCGCTCTACGAGATCGACCGCCACAACGTCTCTCCATTGTCCTCGCTGTACGTCGCGCCCTATCTACCCCAGGCCTACGCTGATCAGCCGGTGCCGGTGTACGGTAGCTTCCAGGGATTTCAGGATACCATCGCGCAACTCCGCGCGCCCGATGGTTGTCCGTGGGATCGCAAGCAGACGCACGCCTCGCTCCGTACTAATCTGCTGGAGGAGACCTACGAGGTGCTGGCCGCGATTGATGAGGACGACACGGCGGCGTTCCGCGAGGAACTGGGCGATCTGCTGTTGCAGGTGGTGTTGCAGACCCAAATCGCCATCGAAAGCG
>JAAAOZ010000089.1 GCA_009908585.1 Chloroflexota bacterium | reverse complement strand
CCTTTATCGTGCGGGGCTTCGCGATGTATGACGCGGCCATTCTGCTGCTCGGCGCGCTCCCGGTGGCGCTGCTGGCCCTGATCGCCGAGGTGGTGATGAGCGGCCTGCAACGATTGGCCGAGCCGCCGCGCGGTCGATTATCCTTGACGGCGTCCTCGTCAGCGCAATCGTGCCGGGAACGGGTCTTATAGAAACAGTGAAAACGATGGAAACGACAGATAGGATCGCGAAAACGTACACCAAGGTGAAAATCCAGGATCAGACAAGCGATTTTTCATATTGGCAAACGCAACCTTATCACGCGCGATTGGCGGCGTTAGAACAAATTCGGCGAGCATATCATAGGTGGCGCTACGGTGCTGAACCAAGATTTCAAAGAGTTTATCATATCGTTAAACGATAATCGGGTACGTTACTTGGTGATCGGAGGCTACGCCGTGTCCCTGCATGGCTATCCTCGGTATACAAAGGACATCGATATTTGGATCGAGATGAGTCCAGAGAATGCGAAGCGGATGGTCAAGGCGTTGGAACAGTTTGGTTTTGGCTCATTGGGTTTACAGGCGGATGATTTTCAAGCGCCTAATCAGATCATTCAATTGGGGTACCCTCCTAATCGGATTGATCTCATCACCACACCGCCGGGCGTAGAGTTTGAACCTTGCTATGCTTCACGTGTGGAGGTGGAGATTGACGATGTAAAGGTGAACTTCATCGATTTGGAGCATCTCAAACAGAATAAACGAGCTTCTGGCCGATTACAGGATCTGGCGGATTTGGATAATTTGCAGTAGTCGTGGTTGTTTATATTTAGCCGCTTGTAATAGTTTCGTCTAAGAGATTAGGGGAGGAAGGAGACTATGATGCGAAAACGTGCGATGTTGTTGACGTTGGTTGTTTTGGTGTTGACGCCGCTGATGGCCGGGTGTGGCGGCGGCGAGAAAGCGATTACCGTTGGATCGAAGGACTTCGCCGAGCAGTACGTCTTGGCGGAGATGTACGCGCTCTTGTTGGAGGATGCCGGCTTCACCGTCGAGCGCAAGCTGGGATTGGCCGGCACGCCGGTCGCGCAGGCGGCGCTCGTCAACGCCGAGATCGATCTATACCCAGAGTACACGGGCACGGGCTTGCTCACCGTGCTCAAGCTGCCCGTCGAGAGTGATCGCGAGGTCGTCTATCAGAAGGTGAAGGATGGCTATGCCGAGCAATTCGACCTGGTCTGGCTCGATCCGGCGCCGATGAACAACGCGCAGGCCTTGGCCGTGACGCAGGACGTCTCGGCGAACTACGGCATCACCACGATCTCCGATATGGCCGCCAATGCCTCGGAATTGATCATGGTTGGGCCGCCGGAGTTCCCGGAGCGCGAGGATGGCTTGCCGGGCCTGAAGAAGGTCTACGGCACGTTTGAGCTGAAAGAGTATCGCCCGGTGGGCAAGGCGCTGCGCTATGAGGCGCTGACCAACGGCGAGGCGGACGTCACCGTCGCCTTCGGCACGGATGGTGAGATCAGCGCCAACAACTTGATCGTTCTGGAGGATGACGAGGGCATGTTCCCGCCGTATCAGGTCGCGCCGGTCGTGCGCGCCGAGGTGCTGGACGAGTATCCAGAGATCGCCGACCTCCTCAACGAGTTGGCCCCGCTGCTAACCAGCGACACGATGCGCCGGCTGAATTACAAGGTCACCGGCGAGCAGCAGGAGCCGATTGACGTCGCGCGCGAATTCCTCCAGCAGGAAGGGTTGTTGGATTAGGTGAGTGAAATTCGCTTCCAGGAGGTCACCAAGACCTTCGCCGATGCGTCGTCGCCGGCCATCACGTCGTGCAGCTTCACCGTGCCGTCCGGCAGCCTTGTCGTGCTGTTGGGGCCGTCGGGCTGTGGCAAGACCACCTCGCTGAAGATCGTCAATCGCCTCTACGAGCCGACCTCCGGCACCGTCACCGTCGGCGGCGCCGACATCCGCGATCTGGAGCCGACGGCGCTGCGACGCCGCATCGGCTATGTGATCCAGCAGATTGGGCTGTTTCCCCACATGACGGTCGCGCAGAACATCGCCGTGGTGCCCAGTTTGCTGAGCTGGGACAAGGAGCGCCAGACAGCGCGCGTCCGAGAGCTGTTGGCGCTGGTGGAATTGCCGCCGGATGAGTATTGCGGGCGATATCCCGCGCAGCTCTCCGGCGGCGAGCAGCAGCGCGTGGGCGTGGCGCGCGCCCTGGCCGGTGATCCCGACGTCGTGCTGATGGATGAGCCGTTCGGCGCCATCGATGCCATCACCCGCGCGGCCTTGCAAGACGAGATGTTGCTGTTGCAACGCAAACTGAAGAAGACGATCCTCTTCGTCACCCATGATGTGGAAGAGGCATTGCGCCTGGCGGATCGAATTGTCATTATGCGGAGCGGGCGGATCGTGCAGGATGGCACGCCGCTGGAGATTTTGACCCGTCCCGCCGATGACTTCGTCCGCGATTTGGTCGGCGCCGATGATATGGTGCGTCAACTGAGCTTGTTATCGGTGGAGAAGGCGATGCGCCCGCTGCCGGATGATTTTCACGAGGACGAGTATCCGTCCGTCCCGTGTATGGAGAACCTGCGGCGCGCGCTCTCCTTGCTGTTGCAGAGCGGCGCCTCGGTGCTCACCGTGATGGACGGCGACGAGCCGGCGGGTATCCTCTCGTTGGATGATATTCGGGCCTCGGCGCGGTCCACCGAGACGCAGGCATGAGGTATCTCTGGCGGAACCCCGATGTCGTGCTGCGCTTGCTGGGCGAGCACCTCTATATGACGGGCGTCTCGCTCATCGTCTCCATTGCCATCGCGCTGCCGCTGAGCCTGCTCCTCTATCGCC
>JAAAOZ010000428.1 GCA_009908585.1 Chloroflexota bacterium | reverse complement strand
CACCGTCGTGGGTGATGGTGGGGGATCCCCATTTCTTGTCCAGTGCCACATTGCGGCCCTTGGGGCCGAGCGTGGTCACAACTGCATTCGCGAGAACGTCCATGCCTGCCTTCAGGGACGAACGTGCCTCACTACCAAACTTTAATTGCTTAGCCATATTCTCAAATTCCTCCTATGTTGTTCTGTTTTGATTCTTAAAAATGTCGTACCTGGGTTAACGAGAGTTAATTCAGCGGAGCGACTACGGCTCAACGCTAGGACTCAATGATGCCCAGTAGGTCGTCTTCGCGCAGGATCAGCATTTGAAGGTGGTGCCCGCGTACTTCGCGTAAATCACCACATCACCTTCCTGAATGCCGATGACGTTGCCATCCTCATCTTCCGTGATGACGTCCGGGCCGATGGCCAACACTTTGCCCTGCTGCGGCTTCTCTTTCGCCGTGTCGGGCAAGACCAGCTCGCCACCTGCAAAAGTCATCTCGTCTTCCTCGATGGGTTCAACGACGACACGATCACCAAGGGGTCGAATCTTAACGCTCATACTTTTTACCTCCAATTACTGTAGTTTGTTGATCACTTGAATACGTTGCTTAGCATTCCTTAGCACTCAGAGGCTTCGAGTGCTAAACACATCTATTATAATAACATACTTTTTTTCCGTGTCAAGGATTTTTAAGCACTCTAGGGGCGAGAGTGCTAAATTTTAAGGGGATTCTAATGCAACTCTAAGGGTGTGCAGGCGGATGAGACGGAACGTAAGGGCGTCCCGTGAGAATTAGGCTTGCTGATGCCCGGTGAGGAAGGCTTGGATCAGCGGGATGGCGTGATCAGCCGGATGCTGGGTAGCATCCAACCAGTGAATATCTTCCGCCTCCAGGCGGAACCATGTGTACTGCCGCCGGATGAAATCGTGCGTGTCCAACTTGATGCGTTCGACGACCTCATCCAACGTCGCTTCGCCCTCTAAATACGGGCGGAATTGCGCGTAGCCCAGCCCCGACATCGCGGGCAGATCCCAGCCGTAGCCCTGGGCGAGCAGCTGTTTCACTTCCTGGAGCAGGCCGGCGTTCATCATCGCGTCGACGCGGGCATCCGCACGGGCGTAGAGTTCCTCGCGCTCCATCGTCAGACCGATCTTTAGGACGCGATAGGGCGGCGGCTCGCGACGGCGCAGTTCGGAGAAGGTTTGCTCGCCCTTCATCGTGACCTCTAACGCACGGATGATGCGGCGGGTGTTGTTGGGATGAATAAAATCACCGGCGTCGGGATCCAGCTTCATCAGGCGATCCCACAGCGCGCCGGGATGGGCCGCTTCTTCCTGCTCTAAGCGCTCGCGCAGGGCTGGATCGGGGGGGATCTCCGGCACCTGCCATCCTCGAAGCAGCGCGCGGACATATTGCCCCGTCCCGCCGACGAGAAATGGACGTTTGCCGCGCGCCGTGATATCATGGAGACCAGCGCGGGCCATGCGGAGAAACTGTGCCAGTCCCACCGTCTCATCGGGATCGGCGATATCGACGAGGTGATGCGGCGCCCGCGCGCGCTCCTCCGGCGTGGGCTTGGAGGTGCCAATATCCATATACCGGTAGAACTGTCGTGAATCCGCCGAGATAATCTCCGCGTCGAATTGTGGCCCGACCGTCACGGCCAGGTTCGTCTTTCCGACCGCCGTCGGCCCCACGATGGCGATGAGCGGAATGATAGGATCGTTAGACTGCATCTAAGGAACCTCCTCAACTACATTGCACTGCTTTAGGTAGTTCCAGAAATTAAAACCTCCCAAACCTGATGTTTTTCCCTTTGAAAACTCCCCGTTTTTGGGAGATTTATTTTCTTGGAACGGCCTTATCAATTCATTATTGTACATGATCCTCTTCGAGGCACAAGGGCGCGGTAAAATTGGGCGATGCAACTTGTGAGGCCTCCGTGCGTAATAGAAAGTGAGAGGATTGCCTCAGTATGATCGGACTTTCGACTTGCGACTTTTGACTTTCGACAGCTTTATGACCTGTAACTTTCAACTTTTTTCAAGGAGGACAAAAATGACCAGTGATCATAAATTGCGACGTCAAAACGGCATCGTCGCCGGCGTGTGCGGTGGATTGGCCGCATTCTACGGCATCAGTCCCTTTTGGTTCCGACTGCTCTTTATCATTTTGTTGGTGCCGGGCGGTTTGCCGGGCGTCGTCCCCTATATCCTCTTGTGGATTGTGATTCCCCGCCGGCGCCGACGTTAGTTTGATGTAGCCGGCTGGTGGCGCGTGACGCGCTCGATGCGCGTGGCGAGCGGCGGATGGCTGTAGAAGAGCCATACCTCCCATTGCGGCGGCTCCGCCTCCGATAGGTTTTGATCGCCCAGCCGGGTGAAAGCGTTGGCGAAGGCCTGCGGCTTACCGGTGGTGCGCAGGGCGAAATCATCGGCTAATCGCTCGCGCCACCGAGAATAAGCGTTGATCAGGGGCATCGTCGCCAGCGAGAAGACCGTCGGCCACATCCCCCAGGCCCGCGAAGCCGAAGCGTTCGATGCCCCACAGTAACGCACGATGCGCGGCGTACATCCCGCCGAGCGTCAGCGCGCTCTCCACCAAGATACCCAACTCCAGATCATGGTGCACCTGGTGGCCCAACTCGTGCGCCACGATGGTCTCGATCTCCTCTGGCGTGAACTCCTCGTAGAGCGTATCCCCCAGCGCGATGCGCTTCGTCGTTCCCAGGCCCATCACCATCGCGTTGGCGGCGGTCGTGCGCCGACTCAGATCGATGGTGTAGACGCCGACGATGCGTGTGTTGGCCGCCTCTCCCAGGGCTTTGATGCGCTCTGCCAGTTCCTCGTCCTCCAGCGGCGTTAGATC
>JAAAOZ010000494.1 GCA_009908585.1 Chloroflexota bacterium | reverse complement strand
CAATTGTAGCAGTTCCCTGGACCGTAAGGGGGTAAGATGGCTGGGAAGATTATCACGATCTCATCTGGAAAAGGCGGTGTGGGCAAGACTACCAGCACCGCAAATATTGGGGTAGGCTTGGCGATGTTGGGCGAGCGCGTCATCTGTATCGATGCCGACATTGGTCTCCGCAATTTAGATGTGATGTTGGGATTGGAAAATCGGATTGTCTACGATATTGTGAACTACATCGAAGGGCGATGCCGATTCCGTCAAGTTATGGTGCGAGACAAACGCTATCCTGAGTTGTTTTTGATCCCGGCGGCGCAGACGCGCGATAAATCAGCCGTCACCGTCGAGGATATGAAACAGGTCGCGCACAAAGCCGCCGAGATCGCCGATTACGTCCTCATCGATTCGCCCGCCGGCATCGAGCATGGCTTTCAATACGCCGTCGCGCCCGCCAACCAAGTGCTGATCATCACCAACCCGGAGGTCGCTGCCGTGCGCGATGCAGATCGTGTGATCGGACTCATCGAGGCGCAGGACCGAGGAATCGCGTCTAACCTCATCATCAATCGCATGCAGGTTGATATGGTGCGCCGCAACGAGATGTTAGATTCGGACACCGTGGTCGATCTCCTGGCGATTGATCTTATCGGCGTGGTGCCCGAGGACAATCAGATTTTGGCGGCCAGCAACCGAGGTCAACCCGTTATCTTGAGTCAAAAGACCCTGGCCAGCAAAGCATTCTACAACATCGCTCGCCGCTTGCGGGGAGAAGATGTGCCGTTCGAGCCGCTGAAGGAGCCAGGCCTCTTACAGCGGATCTTTGGCGCTCGATAACGCGCGATAGCGTGCGTCAGTCGTTAATCAGCAAGGAGAATCTATGCACTTGAAGACCCTATTCAATAATCTCTTCCATCGCTCTGAGAACTCCGGGCAGGCCATCGCCGAGCAGCGATTGCGTCTCGTCCTCTCTCATGATCGCGCCAATATCTCACCCGGCATTATGGAAGTCATCAAAGATGAAATCATCGAGGTGCTCTCGAAACACCTCGAAATCGACGCGGAGCGCGTCCAGGTCAACTTCACCGAGGATCGACGAAACACCCGGCTGGTCGCCGACGTCCCCCTCCAACCAACTCAGCGTCGGAGGCTCGGGTAGGTAACGATCTATGCGTCGTTCTACCTGGCAGCACTTCGATTGGAGCTTATTGATCTTAGCGCTCCTGTTGACGACCATCGGCGTCTCGATGATCTTCAGCGCGACGCGCGGCTCGGATGATCTGGCGAACACGTGGCGACGGCAGGCCATTTACGCCGCCGTGGGCACGGTGATGCTCCTGCTCACCTCATTTATCGATTATCACCTGCTGGAAAGCCTCCAGTGGCCCATCTACTTTCTGACCATCGGCACGCTGATCTTCACCTTAGTCTTTGGCAGAAGTGAGATCGGGGAGGTGCGCCGCTTTATCTACATTGGCGGCATCTCCATTCAGCTCGCCTACCCCTCCATTATTTTGTTGATTATCAGTCAAGCGAGTCTATTAGCCCGCAATGCCCCCACCCCGCCCGGCCTGCAAGAGTTGATCACCTCGGCAATTATGGCCGGCATCGCTGCGATTTTGGTCTTCGAGCAGCCCAATCTCAGCACCGCGACGCTCTACGTCGTCACCTGGATCGCGATGCTCTTCGCTTCCGGGATCAAATTAGCCTACTTGGAAGGCATCGGCGTGTTGGGCATGCTAGCCGCGCCGCTGTTGTGGCTCAATATGAGTGATTATATGCGAGATCGCATCTACACCTTCCTTGATCCCACCGCCGATGCCGCCGCCTACTGGAATATCGAGCAGGCGCTGATCAGCATCGGATCGGGCGGGCTGTGGGGCAAAGGCTTCGCCATCGGCACGCAGAGCCAGTTGCACTTCCTGCGCGTCCGCCACACCGACTTCATCTTCTCGGTGTTGTGCGAGGAGCTGGGCTTCATCGGCGCCGGCCTGCTCTTCCTGCTCTTTGGATTGCTGCTCTGGCGCCTGCTGCGCGTCGCGGCCAACGCCGGCGATACGACCGGCCAACTCATCGTCGTCGGCGTGACGATCTACATCTTCTACCAACTGCTGGTCAACGTCGGGATGAACCTCAACGTCATCCCCGTGGCCGGTCTGCCGATGCCCTTCATCAGCTACGGCGGCAGCACCCTGGTCATCACCTACGTCGGACTGGGTCTGGTGGAAAGCGTCGCCATGCGCCAGAAGCGAATGGAGTTTTAACCTCCAGTTGCGAGCCACCTCAAAAAACCAGACTCTTAGCCGCGATGTGCTATAATAACATTCAACTCACCCTTGCGAAGGTTGCGCAAGGGACTTCGAAAAGCTTGTATTAGGTGCAGCGAGCAGATTAATCTGTTTACCAAAGCTCCTGTTAACCTTCGCAAGGGTTCGACTAATGAAATTTAAATCAAGAAGGAGTATGCAATGACCGTTCGTGTTCGTTTTGCTCCGAGTCCCACGGGGCATCCCCACATCGGGAATATTCGCACCGTGGTCTTCAATTGGCTCTACGCCCGCCAGAACAACGGCGCGTTCGTCCTCCGCATCGAGGATACCGACCGCTCCCGCTACGTGGAGGATTCCGTGCAAGTGATTACCGACAGCCTGCGATGGCTAGGAATGGACTGGGACGAAGGTCCCGGCGTCGGCGGCGACTACGGCCCCTACGTCCAATCCGCCCGCCTGAAGCTCTACCGGGAAAAGGCCGAGGAACTGATCGAGAAGGGCTACGCCTATCGCTGCAACTGCTCGGCGGAGCGATTGGAGAAGGTCCGCCAGGCGCAACGCGCGCAGGGCCGACCGCCAATGTATGATCGACGT
>JAAAOZ010000179.1 GCA_009908585.1 Chloroflexota bacterium | reverse complement strand
GGCGCTGGAGGATGCGGGCGGCTGGCCCAATCGCGCGACGGCGGACGCCTTCGGGGCCTACGCGCGCATCGTGGGCGAGCGCCTGGGCGACCGGGTGACGCATTGGATCACCCACAACGAGCCGCTGGCCGTCTCGCTGGCGGGACATTTCTCCGGTGAGCACGCGCCGGGCCGAAAAGATCCCGCGGCCGCGCTCCAGACGGTGCATCATCTGCTGCTCTCGCACGGGTACGCCGTGCACGAACTGCGCCAGGCCGCCAGCGGCCCCATCGAGGTGGGCATCACCTTGGATCAGCACTATGTGCAGCCGGCCACGGAGAGCGACGAGGATCGCGACGCCGCCCGCCGCTTCGACGGGATGCTCAACCGCATCTTCCTAGATCCGCTCTTCCGCCAGGCCTATCCGGCGGATATGGCGCCGATTTTGGAGCCATATTTTCCCTACGATCAAATTCCGGCGGAGGATCTGGAGATGATTGCCACGCCCATCGATTTCTTGGGCGTCAATTACTACACGCGCACGGTCGTCGCGCACGACCCCGACACGCCCATCCTCCAAGGGAAATGGACGCAGCCCGCGGGCAATGACTATTCGCAGATGTGGGAGATCTACCCCGACGGCCTGTACAAGGTGCTCACCCGCGTCTGGGAAGACTACCAGCCCGGCCCGATCTACATCACCGAGAACGGCATCCCGGTGCCGGAGGGTCACGACGCCGATGGCCGCGTCCGCGATTATCGGCGCGTGGATTACCTCCATCAGCACATCGCGCAGGTGCATCGCGCCTTAGAGGCGGGCGTCCCCATGCGCGGGTACTTCGTCTGGTCGCTGCTGGATAACTTCGAGTGGGCCTTGGGCTACGATATGCGCTTCGGCATCATCCACGTGGATTTCGACTCGCTGGAGCGCACGATCAAGGAGAGCGGGCATTGGTACGCGGAGGTCATCCGCAACCACGGCCTGACCGCGCCCCGACCGCTGCGGGTCTGATTTCAAAACGTCCAATTCGCAATTACGGCTAAAAATGGTAAAGTTAAGGGGTGGGGCGGAATGACTTCCGGCCTACGCCATCCTACACGAGAGAACAATTGCATTTTAAGGAGGACATAGGTGAATAAGCAGAAAAGCAATGGAAAATTAGGCATCTTAGTCGCCGGTGGTCCGGCGCCGGGCATCAACGGGATCATCCATTCGGCCACCATCGAAGCGATCAACAATGGGATCGAGGTGATCGGGATTTACGACGGCTTCCAGCATCTGATGAAGGGGAAGTTGGTCGGGCGACCGCTGGAGATCAATGACGTGAGCCGCATCCACTTGAAGGGCGGCTCGATTCTGCGCACCAGCCGCGCGAATCCCACCAAATCGCCCCACCTGCTCAAGAACTGTGGGGAAGCGCTGATCGAATCCGGCGTCAACTACCTGTTGGCCATCGGCGGGGACGATACGGCCTACTCCGCCTATCGCGTCGCGCGCTACGCCGAGGAGAACTTGGGCGTCAAGATCCAGACGGTGCACGCGCCCAAGACCATCGACAACGACCTGCCGCTGCCGGAAGAAATTCGCACCTTCGGCTTCGAGACGGCGCGCGAGGTGGGTACGCGCATCGTGATGAACCTGATGACGGAGACGCTCACGACCCACCGCTGGTTCCTGATCGTCGCGATGGGTCGCAAAGCGGGCCATCTGGCGCTGGGGATTGGGAAAAGCGCCGGCGCCACGCTCACCCTCATCCCGGAAGAGTGGGGAGGCAACGAGATTCGCCTGCAGGAGGTAGCGGACATCCTGGTCACTTCGATGCTGAAACGTCGCGCCGAGGGCAAGCCCTACGGCATCGCCGTGGTGGCCGAGGGGGTCATCGAGCAGATGTCCCACGACGATTTGAAGATCTTGGATCACCTGCCGCGCGATGAACACGGTCACTTACGCCTCTCGGAGCTGAACTTCTCAGATATTCTCAAGCACAAGCTGTTACGCGATTTGGAGGATTTGGGCATCAAAATGCGGATCATCAACAAGGATCTGGGCTACGAGTTGCGCTGCGCCGATCCCATCGCCTTTGATATCGACTACACGCGCAGCTTAGGTGAGGCCGCCGTGGAATTCCTGCGCAAGGGCGGCAGTCACGCCACGATCACCATCCAGCAGAACCAGGTCGTGCCCCTACCCTTCGATGAGATGATGGACCCGGAGACAGGGCGCACGGAGGTTCGCACGGTCAACATCGACTCCTTCGTCTACCGCTCCGCCTACAAATTTATGATCCGCCTGAAGCCCCAAGACGCGAAGGATGAACTGTTGCTAGCTCGCATGGCCGGGCAAACGAATCTGACCTTGGAGGAATTCAAGGCGCGGTACGGTTATCTCATCGACCTCGCAGACCGACCATTTTAATCAGGCTACCAACCATTAACTCCGGAGAAGCATATCCATGGGCGTAAGAATTATCACCGACACGGGGTGCGATCTACCTCCAGGGCAAGAAGACGCCCTGGACATCATCGCCATCCCCTTCTTCTTTCACTTTGGGATGGAGACGCACCGCGATAAACAGATGCCAATGGCCGCCTTCTTAGCTAAGGCGAGGGAGGAATGGCCCAAGACGGCAGCGCCCTCCAGCGAGGAGTTCGCCGAGGCGTTCCAGACCTGCCTGGACGCGGGCGACGATGTGCTCTGTTTGACGATCACGAGCCAGCACAGCGCCACCTACAACGCCGCCGTCCTCGCCAGCCAGGAGTTCCCCGCCGAGCGCGTCGCCGTCCTCGATACCCAAAGCCTCTCCATCGGCCAGGGCGTGCTCGTCGAGGCAGCTGCACAGGCCGCCCAGCAAGGCGCCTCGCTGGCAGAGGTGCA
>JAAAOZ010000164.1 GCA_009908585.1 Chloroflexota bacterium | reverse complement strand
GTGGAAGTTGCTGAGGTGGTGAGTGCCAATCCAAGATTGACCAATTTTTTCGTCTACGACGCAGCGGGTGTGGTGTTGGTGGATGCCGCGTTGGATCAGCCGACCTTCTCGCAGGAGATTGACCCCTTGGGTGAGCGATTGGTGGCGCTGGATCGGGAGCAGATTTTCTTTGAGTGGCAGGCGACACAACTCATGGCCGGGCGGGCTATTTACCTGGGCAATCAGCGCATCGGCGCGGTCGCGATTGGCCTCTCGACGGAGGCGTTAGATCAAAAAGTCGCCGCGCTGACCCGCCAGAGTCTCGTTCTGGTGCTCATCACCTTGAGCCTGAGCGTCGCGCTCGCCTATCTCGTCGCCCGGCAGATCACTACGCCGATCAGCGCGCTGGCCAATGCCGCCGCCGAGATGACGAGTGGCCATCTGGATCGTCGCGTTGAGGTCGATGCCGAGGATGAGGTGGGGCAATTGAGCGCGGCCTTCAATCAGATGGCCGAGGCGATTCAGAAGCGCGAGGATAAGCTGCGCGAGTTGGCCGCCGGGCTGGAGCGCACGGTCGAGGAGCGGACGGCCGAGCTGCGGCAGCGCAACGCGGCGTTGCTCGAGGCCAACGAGGCGTTGATCGTGGCGCGCAAGCAGGCGGAGGCGGCCAATCGCGCCAAGAGCGCCGTGGTCTCGATGGTCAGTCACGAGCTGCGCACGCCGCTCACATCGATTCTGGGCTTCACCAAGCTGATCGACAAGCGCCTGGAACGCATCGATTGCGCCCAGACACCTGAGACGGAGGAGGACGCGCAGCTTCAGGCGGAGACGATGGCGCAGGTGGCGCAGAATGTGCAGATTATCATCGCCGAGGGAGAGCGGCTGATGTCTCTCATCAACAATGTCCTCGATCTGGCCAAGATTGAGTCGGGAAAAGCCGAGTGGCGCATGGAGCCGCTGGCCATCGATGAGATCATTGAGCAGGCGGCGGTCGCGACCAGCTCGCTCTTGGCCTCGGATTCGGTGGCGTTTCGCGTCGAGATCGAGGATCATCTCCCGCCCGTCATCGGCGACCGCGACCGCCTGGTGCAAGTGATCGTGAACCTGATCTCCAACGCCGTCAAATTCACCGATGAGGGGGCCATCACGTGCGAGGCCACACATGAGGACGAGCACATCGTCGTGCGCGTGATCGACACCGGGGTGGGGATCGCGCCGGAGGATCACGAGAAGGTCTTCGAGCAATTTGTCCAGGTCGGCGCGCCGACGAAACCGGATCAACCCGCCGGCACGGGATTGGGGCTGCCCATCTGCCAGGAGATCATCGAGCATCACGACGGGCGCTTATGGGTGGAAAGCGCCTTGGGCGAGGGCAGCACCTTCAGCTTCACCTTGCCGCTGGCCGAGAATTGAGCGACTTTGGCTTAAGTATAGTGATAGGAGCGTAAAAAATGTGGGAAGAGCTTTGGGAAGCGTTCTGTGAATTTGCGGAATTGAGTCCTCTGTGGGGTTTACTTGTGGTGTTCACCCTCCTGCTCATCATCGCGTTGATATGGCCCCAGCAGGAAGAAAAATGACCGATTCTAGTGATACTCCTGATATCGTAGAACGGGATCGCAAGCTCTCTAATGAGTTGACCCAGATCTATAAGCAACTGCTAGAGGTTCAAGAGGAGTTGAATACCATCACCGAGGCCTATCTCTACGGCGATAAGGAAGTCGGTGACCTGGCCTCCTTGGAATTCTATTTGGATGTCGCCAAGCTGGTGGATCGGGCGCGCGATAATGTCCTCGTGGCCGGCCACAAACTCAGCCGCAAGGCCTTCAATCGGGCCGTCAGTGAGGATCGGCAGAAGAGGAGATCGTCCGAGGAAGGGAACGAGATGTGACTGCTCGCCCAGACCCGAAGGGTTTCGAAACCCTTCCGGTCCTAACCAAGCGCTCCATCCGCTGAGAGGAAAGGTTGACATGCCTCCGCTTTCCACTACAATCACCCTGCAATCATTTTAGTAATTGATCAGACATCAGAAGGGAGAGAACCATGACCAAAAAATTAACCAGCGCCGAGATCCGCCAGACCTTTTTGGATTTCTTCGCCGATCACGGCCATACGATTGTACCCAGCGCGAGCCTGGCGCCGCAGGACGACCCCACCTTGCTCTTCACCAATGCGGGGATGAACCAATTCAAGGACGTTTTCCTGGGGATCGGATCGCGCCCCTACAGCCGCGCCACCGATACGCAGAAGTGTATGCGCGTCGCCGGCAAGCACAACGATCTCGACGACGTGGGCCGCGACGGCACGCATCATACTTTCTTCGAGATGCTGGGGAACTGGTCCTTCGGCGACTACTATAAAAAGGAAGCCATCGGCTGGGCCTGGGAGTTGCTGACCCGCGTCTACGGCCTCGACCCCGCGCGTCTGTGGTCCTCCGTCTTCGAGGACGATGACGGCGATCTGGGGCGCGATGAAGAGGCCGCCGAGTTCTGGCGCACAGAGACCGAGATCGATCCCGACCAGATTCTCTTCTTCGGGCGCAAGGACAACTTCTGGGAGATGGGCGACACCGGCCCCTGCGGCCCGTGCAGCGAGATCCACTATGATCGCGGCCCGGAAGCGTGCGACAAGCAGGATGACCCCGATCACGTCTGCCAGGTCAACGGCGATTGCGCCCGCTTCGTCGAAATCTGGAACCTCGTCTTTATCCAGTACAACCGGCACGGGGAGGGCCACTTAGATCCGCTGCCCAATACCCACGTCGATACGGGGATGGGCTTCGAGCGGCTGGTCGCTCTGCTCCAGGGGAAAAACTCCAACTACCGCACCGATCTCTTCTGGCCCATCATCGAGAAGACGCAGGCGATGGCCGGCCAGACCGAC
>JAAAOZ010000295.1 GCA_009908585.1 Chloroflexota bacterium | reverse complement strand
GATCTCCTTAAACTCATCGTACCAGCCGGCCGCTTCGATTTTTTGGGCGAGGTCATAATCGAAAAGACAACTGATCATGAGGCCGGTTTGTCCTTCGGGGGCGAGGGAAGGATCTCGAAGCGCGGGAATAGAGACTTCGTAGGTGTTGAAGCGGCAAAAATCAGCGAGCCAATCCAACACCTCATCCTTGGATTGGGCATCAAACGCCTCGATCAGACGCTGCCGTGCCGCTCGCATCGTCTCTCCCAATCCTTCTCTCGAAGGGGCGTAGAACATGTGAGCGCCGCCCCTGGCCTGGAAATAGGAAGGCGGACGATCCACGCCCACAAACAAGATGAAGCTGGATTCGGCCCCTTTGGCGGAAAGCATCCGCTGAGTCTCGGATTCGATCTGATGGGTCACGTCTGCATCTAGCCCCGCAAGGTTAAGGCTGCGATATAGGGTCTTCAAATCCGCCGCCCAGATAAGATGATCATAGTCGTAGCTGTGGCCCGCCGCGTCGGTGACCTTCGATTCCGCCGGCGTGACCTCTACGATGCGCCGGTTCAGCGCTATCTCTCCGCCCCAGCGCAGGATATGCTCTTTCAAGAGCCTGGGCAAAGCACCGGTGCCTTCTTTGGGATAGAAGTAATCAAGATAGACATAGAAATATCCCAACGCGAAGTAGGTGGGGGTTTCCCGGAAAAAGAACTGGGTCAATATATCGATTAACGACTGGTTGTCCGTTAACCGCGCAAGGAATGCCTCCATGGGCATACTGAACTGCGTTTGCTTTCTCAAAACATAGAGGAGCTTGAAGGTCCAAGGGATCAATTTTCTAAAGATAAACGCCTTGTTATGCGTAAGATCTGTGAAGTTGGGGTTATCGAATTGGTACAAGATGGCGGTATATTTGGATAGCCGACGGATGATCGCTATGATTTTCTCGATATCGTCACGATGGGCAGGATACAAATCGATCAGCATGCGTTGATAGTCCTCCAGCGCCTCCATTGAATCGGCGAGAAAGAGATGATCTTCAACGCCCATCGAGATTTTATTCTCCAAAAACTCCCCACGAATCCCCAAATCCTTGAGAATGGGTTTGACCATGCCGGAATTCACAAAAGCCCTAGGGCCAGCGTCAAAGGAAAAGCCATCATAATCAAAGGTATTGACCAATCCCCCGACTCTATCATTCTTGTCCAAGAGTAGAACCGGGTAATTTTCCTTGATCAAATAAGCTGCTGCGGTTAATCCCGCCATACCAGCGCCCACGATGACGATTTTTTTGTTCTTGGTCGTCATTTTAATCCACCTAACTTCAGACTTAATGCCCACAACGCTTCTGCCGCCTCCTCGTCCAAGGCCGGCGGGGCTGGTTCTTCTTCCGTTGTGAGATTGAAAAACTTGCCGGATGTGTTAGCTAAGGCGTCGGAAACCCCTAGATAATATAGAGCTTCCGCGGAAACCTCCGGGGATTTGGCCGTTCTATCGACAAGGAGCCTCTTGAAGAACTTGTAAATTGGGCCATTGTTTTGACCACTGTTCGTCTTCACATTGCCCGGATGCATCGCGTTCACTGTGACGCCGGTTCCCGCAAAATACTCGCTGAGTTTGATCATGGAAAGCAATTGCGCTGTTTTCGCCGCGCCATAACTTTTCAGCCCCGAATAACGATGGTGCTCCCAAGCCAGATCATCCAAATTCAAGCCCCAGACGGCAAATCTGTGGGCCTCAGAGTTCACAAATAGGATGCGACTGGCGCGCTGGTTGAGGAATTTTTCTCGCAGGTAGTAATTCAAAATAAACGTACTGAGGTAATTGACCTGAAACGCCATCTCCAGGCCATCGCCCGTGAAAGTTCTTTGGGTGACAAACACACCGGCATTATGGATCAGCACATCGATAGGCCGATCCAAGGCGGACAATTCCTCGGCAGCCTGATGCACGTCCGCCAACTTGGCAAAGTCCGCCATCAAATAGATGCACGCGATAGGATACTGACTTTGCAGCGTTTCACACAACTGCTGTGATTTCGCTTCATTCCGGTGGATGCTGAGAATATCGGCCCCTTGAGAAGCATATTTTCGCGCTGTGGCATACCCGATGCCCGACGTCGCCCCCGTAATGACCACCAAACGGTTATCAAACTCCTGCGCGCATAGTTCAGGGGATAATTTTAGATTGCGCAACATCGCAAAGATGTTCGACCACTTATATGCTTTTCGATATTTTCTCAAGTTCTCTCCCGGCATGATGTCGACGCCGTCAGATCCCCAGCGCGTTGAAGATGCGCTGATAGCTGCGCACGGCGCGATCCCAGGAGAATTGGCGCAGCATCTCCGCGCCGGCGGCGATCATCTCCGCGTAGGCGCGCCGATCCGCCACGTAGAGGTCGGTCGCATCCTGGAAGGCCCACGCCGCCTCGCGCACCATCGCGTCGAAAGAGCGGCGCGCCCGTGCGCTCGGCCACGCGGTCGCCGGGCTCGTACTCGCAGGCGACGATGTGCTCCCACCCCGCGAGGATGTCCTCCCAGACAAGCTCCGGCTCGCGGAAGAGGAAGCCCGTGGGCGCGGCGCCGCGCGCGTGGTAGCGATCGGCGATGCGACGCACGGCCTGGCCCATCACGCCGCTGGGATAGGGCGCGACTTGCTGCACCAACCCGCCGGTCGCGCGCGCGACGACGGGCGTCCCCTTGGCGTAGCCCTCCGTCGCCGCGCCAAACGGCTCGTAGAGCGAGGCCATCACCAAGTAGGTGCTGCCGCGCATCAACTCGAGGAAGCCGCGCGCCATACGGAAGGGGAAGACCTTCACATCGCCCGCGCGCTCCTCGGCCAGCGCCTTGAGGAAGCCCAGGCCCGCCAAGCCCTCGTCGCC
>JAAAOZ010000341.1 GCA_009908585.1 Chloroflexota bacterium | reverse complement strand
ATCTTCGGGAGCGCAAACCGCGCATAATTGTCGTTTGTGGCCTTGATGGATAGGGCACAGCATGTGAAGGGTGCCATGCTGTGCCCTCTGCTTGTAAAATCGTCTTGGGGCTTGGGGGAAAGCCCGTCAGCCTTTGCCGGATTATATGGCCTACGCCAGAGAAGTAGGTTGGAATGGCATTCCGACGGTCGCCGGATTACCAATCCGGCCTACGCCAGATCAACTAAGAGGAGAGAACGATGAATATTGTCTTGTTGTCGCCCCATTTTCCGACGAATTTTTATAATTTTGCGGTCGCTTTACGCCGTCTGGGCGTAAATGTCCTGGGGATTGGTGATGCTGCTTATGCTGATCTACCATCTGCTCTGCAAGAGGCGTTGGTCGAGTATTATCGCGTGGATAATCTCCACGATTATGATCAATTGCAGCGGGCGTGTGGTTACTTCGTTCATCGCCACGGGAAGCTGGATCGCTTTGAATCTCACAACGAGTTTTGGCTGGAGACGGACGCTCGTATCCGGCTGGATTTCAACATCCCTGGGCCGAAGCCAGCTGATCTGGCTCACATCAAGCCCAAATCGAGGATGAAGGAGATTTTTCGCTCCGCCGGCGTGGACGTGGCGGCGGGCGAGGTTGTGCACACTTACGAGGAGGCCGAAGCGTTTGTTCAGGAGGTCGGCTATCCTGTGGTGGCCAAACCCGATATCGGCGTGGGGGCGGCGGCTACCTACAAAATCCGCAACAAAGATGAGTTGGAAAGCTTTTTCGCCCATAAGCCGCCGGTGGACTACTTTATGGAGGCGTTTGTCGTCGGCGATCTCTATTCCTTCGATGGCTTGGCCGATCAGGAGGGCGAGATCGTCTTCTACACGGCGCACTACTTCAGCCAGGGCATCATGGAGACGGTCAACGAAAAGCGAGATATGTACTACTATTCGCTTCGGGAGATCCCCGACGATCTGAAGGACGCCGGCTTTGGGGTGATCCCGGCGTTCGATCTGCGCGAGCGCTTCTTTCACCTGGAGTTCTTCCGCACGGAGGATCGCCTGATCGCGCTGGAGCTGAATATGCGCCCGCCCGGCGGCCTGACGATGGATATGTTCAACTACGCCAACGACATCGATCTTTATCATCAGTGGGCCAATGTGGTGGTCAACAATCACTTCGACGCTGAGTACAGCCGGCCCTATCACTGCGCGCACGTCGGGCGCAAATGGCAGCATCACTATCGCCTGGCTCACGATGATGTGTTATCTGAGTATGCCTCCTTGATCGTCCATAACGAGCCGATCTCAGCGGTGTTGGCGCCTGCGATCGGCGAGCATGGTTATCTGCTGCGCACGTCCGATCTCGCAGAGTTGCAGCAAGCCATCGCGGCGATTTTGGCCGTGCAAGCGTGACGAGGGGATTGGAAAAATGAACATCGTACTGCTATCACCGAATTTTCCGCCGAACTACTATCATTTCGCCATCGCGCTGTGCAACATTGGCGCGACGGTGTTGGCGATTGGCGATGCGCCCTATGATGATCTTAATCCGGCGTTGCAGGACGCGCTCGCGGAATATTTCCGCGTCGATAGTTTGCACTACTACGATCAGGTGCTGCGGGCGTGCGCCTATTTCACCTATCACTACGGCAAGCTCAACCGCCTGGAATCGCACAATGAGGCTTGGCTGGAGATCGACGCGCGGCTTCGCACCGATTTCAACATCCTCGGTCTGAAGATCGACGCGGTGGAGGATATCAAGCGCAAGTCGCTGATGAAGCAGGTTTTCATCGATGCCGGCGTCGATGTGGCGGCGGGCGGTATTTGCCAGACGTTGGACGAGGCGCGCGACTTCGTGGCGGAGGTTGGCTATCCTATCATCGCCAAGCCCGATGTCGGCGTGGGCGCGGCGGATACTTTTAAAATCAGCAGCGATGAGGAGTTGGCGCGCTTCTTTATTGAGAAGCCGCTGGTCGATTATGTGCTGGAGGAGTTTATCGAGGGCGATCTCTACTCCTTCGACGGCCTGACCGATCAGGATGGGCGGTTGGTCTTTTCCACGGCGCACTTCTATCGGCCGAGCATTATGGATGTTGTTAACCACGATCTGGACGTCTGCGCGTGTTCCCTGCGCCGGATTCCGGCCGGCCTCCGGCGCGCGGGCACGTTAGCGGTGCGGGCCTTTGATGTGCGCGAGCGCTTCTTCCACATCGAGTTCTTCCGCGTCCCCCCAGAGCAAGCGGGGGAGGCCGCTCTGCGCTGGGTCGCGGTGGAGATGAATATGCGTCCGCCCGGCGGTCTGATGTTGGATGTGATCAACTACGCCAACGACATCGATCTCTATCAGCAGTGGGCCAATGTCGTCGTCTTCAACTCCTACGATGCGGAGGCTTGGCGCCCCTATCATTGCGCTTTTGTGGGGCGCAAGCGGCGCTTCGATTATCAGCATTCCCTACCGGAGATTCGCAAAGCCTACGGCCCGTTGATCGTCCATCATATGCCGATTGCGCCGGTCTTCTCGCGCGCGATGGGCGACTACGCCTACATCCTGCGCGCGCCGAAGTTAGCTGACCTTCAATCCGCGATTGATTTTATTATGGCGCAGTGATCTAAATTGATTTGACCTCGAGGAATAAGATGCACGTCGAGTATTACAAAGAGTGGAGTGACCACTTACAGCGAAATATGGAGTTCAAGATTTACGGGCACGCGGGTAAGCCCGTCCTCGTCTTTGCCAGCGGCGGCGGGAAGTTCTACGAATTTGAGGACTTTGGCATGGTGGAGGCAGTGCGCTGGTTTATCGATCAGGGCAAGATTCAGCTCTACACCGTCGATAGCGTCGATCAGGAGGCCTGGTTAGCCCCAGATTGGGTGCATCCAGAGG
>JAAAOZ010000308.1 GCA_009908585.1 Chloroflexota bacterium | reverse complement strand
AAGGCATCGGCCGCCGCGCCGTCCTCCCACCAGTCGATCAGGCGGATGGCGACGGTATCCATGTGCGCGATCTCCGAATCCTCCAATGTGAAGCTGTCGATCACGTTGGCGGGCGGTGTATCGGTGCGCACCGCTTGCTCGACGTGAACGCCCCGATTGGCATAGCGCAGGGTGACGTTGCGCACTGTGTTACCGTAGGCCTTGTGGTTGGTCCAATTGTTTAAATAGATTCCGCTGTCGTTGAGGATCTCGATGAGAAGTCCCTCGACCGTGATGTAGGAGCGGTTCTGTAAACTGAACCCGTGATCGCGCCGTGAAATCTCAATATGCTGCCCGCCTGGATCGCCCGGCGTGGGCGGCCAGAGGTAGAGACGGCCGCTATCCTCGTCGTACCACCACTCGCCGGCGGTATCTATCAGCGAGGGCCGGTTCTCGATGTAGTACTTGCTGCCCCATCCCAGGCCGGGATTGCCGGAGCCGCTGTCGTGCTCACAGGCGCGGTCAACGGTGATGCGACCATTGGCGGCATCGTGGGCCGTGATGGTGCGCCGATAGACGTAGTGGCCCTGATAGGTGTCAATGGTCACGAGCGTGCCGCCGCTCAGATCGTCCAGCGTGGTCAGGTTGCCCGGCTCGACGCCCGCCGGCTCCTCGTCGTTTGTCTGGTCCGTGAGCTGAGTTGTGGAGCGTGCGTCGCGGTCGCAGTTGGGATCGCTGGGCGTGGGCGTGCATCCGGCCACGGCAGATCCCCCATCGGCGGCCCACCAGAATGCGTGCGTCTTCCACTCGGTGGTCACCTGCCAATCAGGCTCGCGCGCCAGGGGGAGACGCGCCAGGATCTGCAGGGTCTGGGAAGGATCGGCGGTCTCAACGATAAAACGCGGCGGGCCGTCCAGATCCCAATCCGCCAGGTCGGCGTAGTAGATGTTCGTCGGATCGACGCCCGGCGGCAGGCCGATGGTGTCCGTCGTCAACTGCGTCCATGTGAGAGAGGAGGCGGGGGCCGAGCCGCGAATGACCGCCGTCCCAGGGCCGTTTTCGGCCACGTAATGCGCCGATGCGGCTGCACTGCCGCTCATCGCCGGATAGACCGTCTCGCGGTAGATGCCGGGCAGAATATGGACGGTGGTGCCTGGGCCGGCTAGGTTGGCGGCCCGCTGAAGGGTGGCAAAGGCCGTGCCGGGCGTCAGGCCATCGTTGTCATCGTTGCCATTTTCAGCATCCACCCACAGATTGTCCACGCTGGGAACCTGAAAGGCCACATCGTCGAACAACATCATCCCGACGGGGGTCGTCTCGGTATTCTCATTCATCTTGCCCAGGTTAATCACGTCACCGTAGCGGTTTTGATGCGCGACGGTCGTCTCGTTATAGCTCACTAATTGATCGTCGATCCAGACCGCGGCCCAGGCATCGATGCGGTAGCCGATGGTGATCTTCTGCCAATCATCGGCGATGGGGAACTCGTGCTCATAATCGTAGTGATTGTTCTCCTCCTCGGGCCAGGTGATGAAGCCCTTGTAGCCCTCTCCCGTCACGTGGCGCACGTACATCGAAACCAGCGGCGGCCACCAGGTCTCAGAGCCGACGATGCTGGCGATGCGAATAGAATTCTCCGGCGGCCAGTACGTGGAGGGGTCGGGAATATTCGCGCCGTTGGGGTTGAACCAGAAGGTGAGATATCCTTCCTCGGCGCGCGCGACGTCGCTCTGCTGAAGATAGTTCGTGCTTTGCCCAAGGGGAATACCCAGGCCGGTGGTACCACCGCGGCCGCTGTCGGGGAGCAAACTGGCGCTCTGTGCTTCCTCCAAGTTCCACGCCTCCAAATCACCGCCTTCAAAATCATCGGTGATGAGGTCCCACACCGGGGGAAGGCTGGGCTTTGCCAGCGCCGGCGGAGGGGAAACGAAGGTGGCGAGCAGCGCTAACGAAATAATCAGCTTGATGATGTCAGGGTTAATCTTTACCTTTGTCATTGGAATGAGCCTCCTTGCTTTAAAGACGAATAGATAGGGGTAAAGTATCTGTCTAGTTTTCTAAACAGACTAAGGTGCAACGCACTTGAACTGAAGGAAAGGCGCGATCTCATGCAGTATGTGCGCGGCGACAAGCTCAAAAGTGCGTTGCACCTCACAAGACTAAACGGTTACGGGGTAAAATATATCCAGAACAGTTTCGCCGGGATTCTGGTCGGCGTTGTCCAATCCTTACTTCATTACTTCAGCTCTTCAGGAATTCGCCGGGTGCAATTATACTATCCCCACCCACAACCCAGTAGCGACGCGAAAAAGGTCTGTGATCCCCACAAACACGCACATCTGCGCTGCTTTTAGGGCTGCTTAGGGGATTACCCGGCAAAATCCAAAAGACCCCTTCTTTTTTGCTTTTATGTGTTGTTCTTTGAGCAGTATAACACTATACGATGAGAATCCAAAATCATAAGCATCGGCAAAATCTCCGAGGAGGCCTATGACGGCTGAAAATTCGCTGCGAACTAGAGATGTTGTGGTGGGAATCAGCGGCGCGAGCGGGGCGATCTATGGCCAGCGGCTGCTGGAGGTGCTGGCCGAGATGAACATCGCGACGCATCTGGTGGTGACGCACCCGGCCGCCGTGACGATTCGCCAGGAGTTGGACGCGGACCCGGCGGCGATCCGCGCGCTGGCGACGCACGCCTACGATCCGGCGAATTTAGCGGCGCCCATTGCCAGCGGCTCTTTCGTTACGTCTACTGCGGGGATGATCGTCGCGCCGTGCTCGATCAAGACCCTCTCGGCCATCGCGCACAGCTACACGGCCAATCTCCTCACCCGCGCTGCTGATGTCATGCTCAAGGAGGGACGCCCGTTGCTCTTGATGGTGCGCGAAACGCCCTT
>JAAAOZ010000235.1 GCA_009908585.1 Chloroflexota bacterium | reverse complement strand
GCAAGTGATTGATGAGTATTAGAGTATTGGAGTATCCATTCAAGTGGTTATGAAGATGGAGTAGGTGACGTGTCCTATATGCGCCGCTTTCAGATTGGATCACGATTGGCCTTTTCTTTCGTCGTGGTGCTCCTGTTGATGGTCGTCGGGAGCGGCATCGGCCTGTGGCAGTACAACGTCGTGCGGACACAGGCCGAGCGCTTGCAGCAGGTGGATAGCCAGGCGATGGCCGTGCTGCGTGTCTACAATCGGATGCTGATGTTGCAGGAGGCCTTGGAATCGGCGGCTGAGGCTGAGAATGCTGTTGCATTCACGGAACAGGCGGAGAACCTACAAGAGGATGTTATTGTCGAGGTGGATCAAGCTCTGGATAGCTTGCAGGTCACCGAGGCGGACGCGGCCCAAAATCGTGCCGCCATCGCGCAATTTGAGGCGCTTTTAGAGACTCTCCCCGATAAAATCGAGGCGCTGATCCGATTAGCGGAGGCTGGCGATTGGGTCGCCGTCGAACTGCGGATGTCCCAGCAGTTTGCAGAGGACAGCGAGATTCTGGGGCGTTTCGTCGATGAGATTGATCGCCAAGTCGCAGAAGAGCGCGCGCAGGTGCAGGCGAACATGGCGCAAGCCTATGAACGCGCTATGTGGTTCATCATCGGATCAGGGGTGTTGGCGTTCTTGATGGCCGGGATCTTGGGTCTGGTGGTGACTCGCAGTATTGCTGTGCCGTTGGTCGATCTGGACGTGGCGGCCCAGTCCCTGGCCGAGGGCGACTTTGATAAGCGCGTGACCATCGAGGGCGAGGATGAACTGGCGCACTTAGGGCGCGCCTTCAACGAGGCATCGGCGCAATTGGCCGAATTGTATAATCACATGGAGGAGCTTGTCCGCCAACGCACCGAGGAACTGCACTATCGCGCGCTCCAGTTGGAGACGAGCATCGCTGTGGGCCAACGCATCATCTCGATTTTGGATCTCGATACGCTGCTCAATCAGGTGGCGGAGTTGATCCAAGAACGCTACGGCTATTACTATGTGGGTATCTCGTTGATGAGCGAGGACGGCGAGCAGCTTGTGGCGCGCGCCGGCACCGGTGACGTGGGAGCGCGCCTCGTGCAGGCGGGCCATCGTCATTCCATCGGCGCGGATGGTATCATTGGGGAGACGGCAAAACGGCGCCGCCCGGTGCTGGTGAACGACTTCACGGTCGATCCCCGCCATCAGCCGGAGGGCGCGTTCACCTTTGCCAGGGCCGGCATCGCGTTGCCGCTGGAGATGGGCGGCCAACTGCTGGGCGTGCTCGATATTCACAGCGACCGCGCCCATCGCTTCGCCGAGGAGGACGTGCCTGTGCTCCAGTTGTTGGCCAACGAGGTGGCCATCGCCATTCAAAATGCCTCGCTGTACAAAGCGGAGCGCGCGCGCCGCCGCCTGGCCGAGACCCTCTATGACATCGGGCAGGCGCTCTCCGGCACGCTTCAATTGGATGAGGTCCTCAACCTGATCCTGCAATATCTCAAGGACATCGTACCCTATGATCGCGGGGCGGTTTTGATGCGCCAGGGCGATGTGTTGGGCTTCACCGCCGCGCAGGGCTTCCCCGCTGATGTAGATCCTCTGACGCTAACCGTCGCGATTGAGGGCAATGACGTCTATCAGGACATCGTCCAAACCAGGGAGCCGCTGGCCATCCCGGATATTTCGCGGCGACCCGATTGGAACTACACCCCGGAGTTGCCGCCCGCGCAGTCGTGGTTGGGCGTGCCGCTGATTCGATCTGGGGAGGTCTTCGGGATGCTCTCGCTGGTGCGCGAGGCCCCCGATCCCTACACAGAGGAGGAGGTCACGTTGGCCGGCGCCTTCGCCGGGCAAGCGGCCATCGCTTTGGAGAACGCGCAGCTTTACGAGCAGATCACGCGCTTCAACCGTGAGCTGGAGCAGAAGGTGGCGGAGCGCACGCGCGAGTTGCAGGAGGCCTACGCCCGATTGGAGCGCCTGGATCGCGCCAAGTCCGATTTCATCACCGTGACCTCGCACGAACTGCGCACGCCGCTCACCGTTTTGCGCGGATACAGCAGCATGTTAATGAAAGATGACACGATCAAAGAGAATCCTTTTCATCACCGGATGGTCTCCAGTATCCACACGGGCACGATGCGGATGTATGAGATCGTCAACACGATGTTGGATATGGTGAAAATCGACAGCGGCGCGCTGAAGCTCTACCCGGAGCCGTTCTCGGTGGCATGGCTGCTCGATAACGTCGTCGAGAGCTTTAGGACGGCGCTGAAGCAGCGCAACCTTGAGCTGGTGAAGCATGAATTAGCGACGCTGGGGGAGATTCAGGCCGATATGGACGGCTTGAAGAAGGTCTTCCAAAATTTGATTGGCAATGCGATCAAATACACGCCCGATGGCGGCGTCATCACGATCTCTGGGCGGCGATTGTCGGCGTCCGCCAGCAAGCTGGGCCAGGAGGCGGTGGAGATCGTCGTGCGCGATACCGGCATCGGCATCGATCCCAGCGCCCAGGAGTTGATCTTCGAGAAGTTCTACCAGACCGGCGAGGTCTCGCTTCACTCCTCGGGAAAGACCCAGTTCAAGGCCGGCGGGCCGGGGCTGGGATTGGCCATCGTGCAGGGGATCGTCGAGGCGCACAGGGGCAAAATCTGGGTGGAAAGTCCGGGCCACGATGAGGAGACATGTCCCGGCAGCACTTTCTATGTCCAAATGCCGGTGCGGCAGTCATTCGACTAATCGACGTCCCGCCTACAACGCCTTCTCATACACGCGATAGGTGCGATAGTGCTCCGCGTTGAAGTTGGCGGCGGTCTGTCGCATCGGGCGATTGCTCTCCAGCACCCACGAGATCTCCATCGCC
>JAAAOZ010000008.1 GCA_009908585.1 Chloroflexota bacterium | reverse complement strand
CGCCTCTCGAAGGGACTTCCGTAGGTCAGTAGACCTACGGGTCTACGATAGTCGCTGACAGAGTGTAAACCTAATTATCCTGGAAAATGAACCATCCCAGATTGCTTACGCTTTTCCCCCCCCAAAAAAAAGGGCCTGGAGGCGCGATTTGCCCCCAGGCTAACTATGGTAACGGCTATATCAGGACTTGTTCAACTCCATGCCGAGCAACGGAAGATGCGCATCATTAACTTTTTCGCTCGCGATATTCAGTAGGCGTCAAGTCAGCCAGCCTGCGAAAAACTCGACTGAAGTAGCTTGCATCGTTGAAGCCCACCATCGAACCCACCTCGGTGATACTTTTGTTTGTGTGGCGCAGGAGGTCCTTGGCCCGAAAGATCCGGTATCGATTCAGATGGTCCCAGGGAGAAAGCCCTAATTCCTGACAGAAGATGCGGGTCAAATAGCGAGGACTCACCCCTAAGGTTTCTGCCATCTCCTGCCGTGAGAAGGAGCGGGTGTAGTTCTGACAAATATAGGCCAGCGTTCGCTTGACCAACGCACTGGTATCCGGAGATAACCTGTCAACACCGAACAGTGACCGGTATAGTGAAGCAGCCATCTCGTCTTCGGACAGAACCCCTTTGCTTTGCACTACCACATCTCTGTGCGCCTCGATCCGCCTGATATCGTCCAACGTCAGCATGCGTTTGCTCAGGATCACGACCGGTACCTGCCGATGCTGCGGACTGGAGCGCATCCAGTCAAGCACCGCAAACCCATCTATTTCGGGCATCATCAGATCTAGCAGCACCAAGCTAGGGGAATCCTCTGCCATGACCTCCAACGCCACTGCGCCGTTCTCGGCAACCCGAACAGCGTACCCTGGCAGTGCCTCGGTCACTATGTGCCGATACCGCCTTCGAGCCTGAGCCTCATCATCCACGATCAGAACCGGCCCCGCGCTCTGCGGTAAGCAGAGACTCTCAAGTGCCTTCAGCAGTGTGCCCTGATCCATGGCTGGGTCGATCACGCCGGTTAGGCCCTGTTTTGAGATCTGTCTCTCCGCCTCTCCCCCCTCATAGAGAATGAAGGGCAGTTGCATGAGCCTCGGGTGCTTGCGCAGTTGCTGGATCATCGCCCACTCACCGGGATCAGCGTCAGCCAGGTCCCACGCCAGAATCGCTGGCTGCTCCTCTTTCAAGGCAGTTTTGAGATCGTCACCAGGCCGCAACCGACGCAGATCCAGCCCCTGTTCCTGGCATAGGTTGACGAGCTCGTCAGACAACTCACGCTGAGCGCCGACCAGCCAGAGCATCTGGCGCGATAGACGCTCCGGTAGGGCCGGTTGATCGCTCATGCTGGGTAGCGGCAAATAGATGTGAAAGGTGCTACCTTGCCCCGGTTCACTATCGACGGCCATGTGCCCTCGATGGAGAGCCACCAGGCGACGGGTAATGGAGAGCCCCAAACCTACTCCCTCCGGCCGTCGATCTGCACGTTCCACAGTTGCAAACGGCTCAAAGATACGCTCCTGTTGATCGCGGGGAATACCGGGGCCGGTGTCCCGCACCCAAATGTGGAAGCACGAAGATACCACTTCAGCGCCCAGCACGATCTCCCCTTCCTGGGTGAACTTACGAGCATTGCTCAGCAGATTGAGGATCACTTGACGCAAGCGAACGGGGTCAGCCTGAATCACGGGCAAACGATCAGGTAGCTGCAGTTGCCAACTCACGGCATCCGAGCACGCCTTATGCGGCGCCATGTCGGCGAAGGCATCCGCCAATAGATACCGGAGATCAATCAACTTCAGGTGCACATCCAACTCGTCGACCTCAGCTCGCGAGAGATCGAGCAGGTCGTTGATCAAGCGCATTTGATGCTCGGCACTGCTACGAATACGTCGCAGTTCTTCATCTAAGTCGATCGACGTCAATTCAGCGCTCTGCAACTCGGACGATTCAAGGACGGCGCTGACTTGGTCCAGGATCACGTGTAAAGGCGTACGCAGCTCATGACTCACATTGGCCAACAAGCGCGTCTTGAGACGATCGGCCTTCTCGGCGGCCTCCCTGGCGCGGTGGAGATCTCTGAAGATCAATGCGCTGTTTAACGCGCCGCTGAGTTCTCCGCGCAGTACATCATAGATCGTGCCATCGCATGACCCTTCCTCAAATACCACCAATCCCAATTGGCGCTCCTGAAAATAAAGCGGCTCTACTACCATGTTGTACTGCCGCTGCGGCCACATATCCTCCGGCAACAGCTCACATGAGGGGAACCGCCGCCCATCACCGTCCAAGCTCGTGACAAACAAGTTCGAACCTCCAAATTGCTCCTCATCCCGATACGCCATCACCAGTTCGGACCATGCCGGCGCAGAACCGGCATACGTATAGGGTTGGGGGTTCTCATAGAGTGAGAGGTAGGCGCTTGGTATCCCCAAACGGGGCAACTCCTCGATCAGCGTGTCCACCAACTCGTCCAGGTCGACGATCGTATTCAGCGCTGCACTGATATCGCGCAGCGCCTGCGCCTGCTGCTCGGCCTGCAGCGAACGAGCATCCCGAGAGTGCAGGGCAGCTTGTCCAATCATCACCCGCGCCTGCCCCCAGAGCCGCATCGCCCGTGTCCGCTCCTCGTGGCTAAGGTGGGGCCAGAGCCAGCGACACATGGCAGAGACGACGTTCTGCCATTGCTCTATCGCGCCAGTCGGGCTAGACTCATGGAGAAGATTTATCAGCGCAGAGAGGAAAAGGCTATCTAACTCGTCGCCCGACTCACGCGCAATCTCTGCGGCAAAGGCATCCAACAGGTTTTCCATCTCCTTTTTTGCCTTGGGTAACGCCGCTTCGGCGAAGCCAGCCTCCTGCGCCATTTCGGACACCATTGATGC
>JAAAOZ010000506.1 GCA_009908585.1 Chloroflexota bacterium | reverse complement strand
CGTGGCCCAGGCCCATCGTGGCGCCCAGATGGAATAGCCAGCCGCTGCCCCACATCCAACATGCAGCGACGGGGACAATCACCGCGCCGGCCAACAGGCCAGCGAGCACCATCAGCCATCGTCGCGCCTCCGAAAGCGCCAAAACGAGCACCAAGACGCTCGTGGCGATCAGGGGCAAATACGCCAGGAACAATCCCAGCGCCGTCGGGGTGATCTCGTCGCCAGCGAGGAAGAACCCCGCCAGGCCAAACCAACCCCAGCCTTGACCGGCCGGCGCGAATAGGCGGTTCAGGCCTGCCAATTCAACATTTTCCGGGTTGACGGCGTGCGCGCCGCCCATGTGCAACGCAAAGCCCACAGCCCAATATCCCAAAATCGCGAGGGCCAAGGTCAGCGCCGCCAATGGTGTGACACGACGCGCTTTCCGAGGCGGCAAGCCCCCCCAGATCACCATCAATAATCCAAGAGGCAATAAATATCCCCATAACCAAGTGAGTGACATATCATAACTCCAATTGTCGTATAACTTTTAATCTCGCTGCTACTATCTTACCAAAGGCTGTCGAATCTGGCAATATCTTTTCGAGTTGATGACTCCTCCGAAAGAAAGGCATACTCTCACACAAAGGCATGGGGTAGCAAACACTCTTGAGACAACGCCCAATTCCACTCATTATATCGCCATATATCATCGCCCATCGCCGTTCTGATGATGAAAATTAACCATCACCTCGTTTTTTCCTTAGCATTTCGCCGGCCTTGCGAGAGGTTGGAGCGTTTTGGGGAGGTTTTCAAGACCATAAAAAAGCGAACCATTGATTTAAATCGATAAGATGCTATAATACCTACTAAATTCTTAGCCTAAAGGAGTGAAACACAAATGTATCGCATAACGTGGTTACGAGCGGCCATGGTACTGGCCGTCATCTTTATTGTAGGGGCATGTGGACAAACACCGGCAGATCCGACTGCAACGGCGACCGTCGCAAGCGAACCTGCAACCGAGGAACCAGAACCAACCGAAGAATCCGAGGCGGAACCCCAACCTGACACGGGCGGCGAAGCTTCGGGCGAGGTGACAGCTCCGCAGCAGAGCGCCGGTAGCTGCACCGCGCAGCCTTTGCCGAAATTAGATGTGCGCCCCGTCGATGAAACGGACTGGACCAAGGGCGCCAGCGACGAGGATGCCGAGGTTATCCTCTACGAATATTCCGACTTCCAATGTCCGGGATGTGGCGGGATCACACCAGTGCTGCAACAATTCCTGGATGAAAATCCTGAAGTTCAGTTGGTCTATCGTCACTTCCCGCTGGATTTCCACGATAAGGCGTTCATCACCGCCGAGGCTGCCGAGGCCGCCGGCGCCCAGGGAAAATTCTGGGAAATGCACGATCTGCTCTTCGAGAACAAAGCGGAATGGGAAGCATTATCGCAGGATGAAGCCCGCGAAAAGATGATCGAATACGCCGAGGAGCTGGATTTGGATATGGAACCGTTTGAAACGGCGATGGAAGAGGGAACCTATCGTGATAAAATCGAATCCCAATTCCAAGAGGCCCAGGCCTTGCAACTGCCGGGCACGCCCAGCTTTATCTTCGATAACGTCCTCTTCCCCTCCGACCTTGGCCTTTCCTACGCCGGGATGGACATCTTCAAGAATTTCCTGGATCGGCAAGAGGAATTGTTCTTCGATACGGCGCCCGAACAGGTCATCGACGAGGAGGCTTCCTATCAAGCGACGCTGACCACCTCAGAGGGCGACATCGTCATCGATCTGTTCCCCCAAACCTCACCGACACACGTCAACAATTTCGTCTTCCTCTCCCAACAAGATTGGTACGAAGGATCGGATTTCTTCTTCGTGCAGGATGAGTTTGTCGCTGTCACGGGCGATCCCAGCAATTCCACCATCGGCTATCCCGGCTACTACTGCGAGGGTGAGATGGAAACCTCGATCTTCGATGGCGCCGGATATGTCGGGATGCTGGGCAACGGGCAATTCTTCATCAGCTTGGGCGAACAAGCGACCCAGTTGAACGGCCAATTCGCGATGATCGGTGAAGTCGTCGAGGGCATGGACGTAGCGCAGAATCTGACCCGCCTCGCGGTGGGCGATCCAGCCTCACCCGACCCCGATGTCTTAGAAAGTGTGACGATCACCGAGCAGTAAGACGACGCAACGTGATCTGCGAGCGCTTCTTCTCATAAGTTTTCGAGCGCGTCAATCAAGCACACCACGGGGGATAGGCTCATCTATCCCCCGTTATCTGTATCCAAAAATGGAGCAAGGAGCACTATGAACGAACATCAACCGCAGCAGCGCACCGCATGGGCCTTTGTGGGCGGGTTGGGCATCTTAGCGATTCTCATCGCCCTGCCTACGATTGGATTGGTCGTATTGCTCTCGTCCGGCGGGGGCGATCCCCTCACCGTGATGCTCACCGGCGTGGGATTGTTAGGCATCGCCCTAGGCGTAGGCCTGACATGGGCCGGCATCTCTGGCTACCACGGCCTCCCTTCCCCCAAGTTCTATTCGCTGGGCGGCTTGGGCATCCTGTTGGTGCTGACCGCCGGCGTGATGGGACTGGCGCTCTTGATTCCGCCCGCGCGCCAACTTTCCGCGCTCTTCGCCCCGCTGCACTTGGGGATGATCGCCTTCCCCGCGCTCTTTCTGCTCCTGCTGATCACGTGGGCCGCCGGGCGCGAGGCCGCGCTGACCTTGCGACAGTTGATAGTGACGTTGACGGGCGGCGTGATGACGATCATCGTCGCGTTGCCGGTCGAATTGATTGGCTTTGTGGTCAGCGTATTCATCGTCGCGGTGATCGCAGCCCTCGTCCCCGGCGGCGAAGCGGAACTCACGCGGCTGATGACGCTGCTCGAGGGCTGGGCCGAGGC
>JAAAOZ010000042.1 GCA_009908585.1 Chloroflexota bacterium | reverse complement strand
AGTCGGCGTCGGGATCGGCGGCTAAGGGACGCCAGGCCCCCTCGCGCCCCTGAGCGGCGAGGTAGGCGCGGGTCTGTTCGTCGCTGGGGAAGAGGGAGGAGGTGGCGCCCAATTCCGCGCCCATGTTGCAAATGGTGGCCCGCGCGTCAACGGTGAGCGTCGCCACGCCCGGCCCGTAATATTCGAGGATGTTCCCCACCCCGCCCTTGACGCTCAGGCGCTGGAGCAGCGTCAGGATGACGTCCTTGGCGGTGACCCAGGGCGCAAGCGCGCCCGTGAGTTGCACGCCGACGATAGCGGGCATCGTGAGATGGAAGGGCGCCCCGGCCATCGCCACGGCGACGTCGAGGCCCCCGGCGCCGATTCCCAGCGCGCCAAGGCCTCCGGCGTTGGGCGTGTGGCTATCGGAGCCGAGCAGCGTCTTGCCCGGCTCCGCGAAACGCTCCAGATGCACCTGGTGACAGATGCCATTCCCTGGGCGCGAGAAATAAGCGCCATATTTCGCAGCGACGCTCTGGAGGTAGCGGTGGTCGTCGGCGTTGCGGTAGGTCGTCTGCAACATGTTGTGATCGACGTAGCTGACAGAGCGCTCCGTGCGCACCTGAGGAACCTCCAGCGCCTCGAATTGTAGCCAGGCCATGGTGCCGGTGGCGTCCTGCGTCAACGTCTGATCGATGGTCAGGGCGATGGGCGTGCCCGGTACCGGCTTTCCCGTCATCAGATGCTCCGCAATAATCTTTTCCGTTAGCGTCCTAGGCATCGTCTTCTCCTCCCTCAAGCCCGGCGCCTGTCCAGGGGAATGTACGCCCGATGCTCAGCGCCCACATAGCGGGCCAGCGGGCGCAGGAGCCGGTTATTGGCATATTGCTCCATCACCTGGGCCGTCCAGCCGGGGATACGGCTGATGGCGAAGACCGGCGTAAAGAGCGTCAAGGGGACGCGCAGGAGGTAGAGGATGGGAGCTGTATAGAAATCGACGTTGGGATAGAGGCTTTTCTTGGTAGCCATCAGGTCGGCGACGGCGCCGGCCAACTCGTAGAGATCCATGCGCTGATGTTGCTCGCAGAGCTTATAGAGCATGCGGCGCAGGGTGTGGGAGCGGGGATCGGCCACGTGACGATAAACGCGATGCCCAAAGCCCATGATGCGCTGGCCCTCAGCCAGAGCCGAGGTGAGATAGGCCTCCGCCTTGTCCGCCGAGCCAATAGCAAGCAGCATCTCCATGGCGCGGCGATTAGCCCCGCCGTGCAGCGGGCCGCTCAGGGTGCCGATCGCCGTGGTGATAGCGGCGTAGAGATCCGCCAGCGTTGACGAGGTGACGCGGGCCGCGAAGGTCGAGGCGTTGAAGCCGTGATCGGCCATCAGCAGCATGGCGACATCCATAGCGCAGGATTCCATCTCGGTGGGGCGTTCCCCATGGAGCATATAGAGGAAGTTAGCAGCATGTCCCAGCGTGGGATCCGGCGGGATACTCTCCTCGTCGTTGAGATAATGGTAGTAAGCGGTGGTGATGGTGGGCAATTTGGCCGTCAGGGCCATGGCGGTTTTGACGCTGGCCTCGTGGCAACGGTCGCCGTCATCGTCCACAGTGCAGGTCAGCGCGGAAACGGCCGTCCGCAACGCATCCATCGGCTCCGCCGCGCCCGGCAAGACCTGCAAGAGCCGATGAATGTCCGGGGCAAGTGCGCGCCTTTCGGCCAACTCAGCGCTGAACGTGGCGAGTTGCTCGGCGGTGGGCAGCGCATCCCACCAGAGCAGGTAGATCGTCTCCTCGAACGTGCTCTTCTCGGCCAACGTGCCCACGTCGATACCACGATAGCACAACTTCCCATGTTCGCCATCCACCTGGCTGAGGCGCGTCTCCCCTACAGTAACGCCCTTCAACCCGTCGTGAACTTGCGTCGCTTGGCGTTTAGCAGCCTGCATTTCCTCTACTGATGTCACATATAGCTGGGTAGACATTTCTCTCCTCCTTAGGTAATTGCTTAGTTTACAGAATCCATATCACAGCCCGGCCTACTTTCCTTTTCTCTCCTTTTCTCGATCACCTCCACATGAAAAAAGGCCGCCCTATTTCGGGCGGCCGATTGCTTCGCGTTAGGCTAGCACTCTTGGGCTAGCACATCCCAGCTGGCAGCATCAACCGCCCTCCTTTCGGAGGTTAGGCTGCGGATTCTGCTGATTGCTAGGGTACGGATAGACGCGGTTGAAATTCATCTTATCTCCAAACGTTGATGGGACCTCTTCGATCTGCCTTGTATCGGATGTCTGAGTCATACGAGTCGATTCACCAACAAAAAAGCCAGCTTGCCGGACTGGCGAGCTGGCGGATAACCTTCCCTTCCATGCAGCGCTAGCCGGCTCCTCCTTGCGGAGGATTCTGAGGCTGCTGCGGGGCATTATTTCGGCGGATGTTCATCATTTTGTAAGGGTATCCTCTGTAATTGTGTGGCGCGTATCAAATTAACTCGACTATAAATGAACTTGCGGAAAATGTCAAGCGGCGCTGGAAAAGGGGCAAAGGCCAGCGCCTCGACGTACTCGGCGGTCGCCAGCGCGATGCTCAGCGGGACGAGGAGCAGGAATCCGAAGATATAGAGGCTGTCGACCACGAGCCGCAGGATGATGGCGATGTCTTTTCGGCGCATAGCGGGCTAACGGCGGCGCGACGGGGCTAAGACAACATCGATACGAATGGACACAAACTGAACTTTCACGCGGACGCTCCTCTCGCTTCTCTGGCAATTTTGGTGGTCAGTTTCCGGCATGGTTCATTTTCTGGGATAATTACTTGCTCAGGGACTGAGGTCCCTTCGCGGATGGATAGTGTCTTAAAGTATTCGCCGCTTGGCCCGCCTACGAATGAATTCGAGGCTGATACACAAAACCCGTTGAAAACGGGTTGAAAAACCGCTCCAAA
>JAAAOZ010000326.1 GCA_009908585.1 Chloroflexota bacterium | reverse complement strand
TGATTCGCATCTGCGAGGATAAGGACATCATCACGCAGAAGATTTCGGACGGCGGCTACCAGGACTATTTGGACTTCAGCGCGCGCTTCTTTTCCAATATCGCCGATGCGCAGGCTACGCTGTTGGATCTGGCTTATAAAGATACGAGTTACATCTACGGCCATTTCTTCCGCCGCGATGTCTTCGATTGGTACACGTGGGAGGAGGAGGCCATCGTGCGCCTCTTCTGGGTGCTCAATCGCTTTGATTTTGAGCGTGTGAGCGCGGACTTGATCGGGCGCATCTACGAGCAATACGTCGATGAGTTGGAGCGCAAGCGCAAGGGGCAATTCTACACGCCGCCGCAGGTGGTCAACTATATTTTGGATCAGGTGGGCTATGCGGGGCCGGACATCGTAGGCCGCCGCCTGTTAGATCCGAGTTGTGGCAGCGGGCGTTTCTTGGTGGAGGCGGCCCGCCGTCTGATCCCGGAACTGCAAAAGCTGCCCGATCTTGAATCCAAGGATTTGGTCAACGAGCGGCTGCGGGAGAGCCTCTTCGGCCTGGATGTCAATCGCTTCGCGTGTTTCTTGGCCGAGGTGAATTTGCTGGTGCAGGTTTTGGGATTGCTCAAGGACAATCCCACGGTAGCGCGATTCCATATCTACCCGACCAACACGCTGCTGCCGCGCGAGCAGGCGGCGGCGCTGTTAGTCGCGCCCGACAACGGGTTGGCCTACGAGAGCGAAATTGCAGAGTTGATCAAATTGCGGGGCCATAATCCGATGTTGGGCGTCGATTTTCGGCGCGGCTTTGATTACGTGGTGGGCAATCCGCCCTACGTGCGCGCCGATAATCCCAGCGTGCACGCGCTGCGCGCGCGCCTCGAGGCCAGCGGGCGCTATGACACGCTCTACAAAAAGTGGGATCTCTACATTCCCTTCATCGAGTTTGCCGTGCGGATGTTGGCCGAGGGCGGTCGCCACGGATTCATCGTCTCCGATGCCTATCAGACCGAGGAGTACGGCGCGCATTCGCGTGAGATGTTGTTGGAGAAGACGACTATCGAGAGTTTGACCTTCGCGCCGGATGTAAGCTTCTTCGAGGAAGCGCAGGTCCAGAACCTGATCTACGCCGTGCGCCAGGGCGCGCCGCCCGCGTCCCACCAGACGCAACGCTACCAAGCGGTCGATGCCGCGCTGGGGCCGCGCGACCTCAAAACGTTGCCCGCGCTTTCGCCAATCGAATGGGGCGCGGAGATCTTCCGCCCGGCGTTCGCGGGCGAGGACGGGTTGGACTTCAGCGCGTGCTTGCCGTTGGGCGAGATTTGTTACATCAGCTATGGCATTGCGCCAGTTTCTCACGAGGATCTGGACCCGGTGATTGACGGGAAGCGACGCAAGCTCTTTGTGACAGAAGATTTGCTCTCTGATACGCCGGATGAAGCGCATCCCAAAAAATTTGTGCAAGGCAAAGATATGGAGCGTTTCGTGGTAACCCGCTCGCGATGGCTAGAGTGGGGCACAGAGCGCGTTCCAAGCCAACTACGCCGGAGTAAATTCCCGGAGTTATTCGAAAACACTAAGTTACTCGTAGCCCGCCGGGCGCGCCAGGGGTTTTTGAAGGCCGTTTACGATGCGAAGGGGGAATTTTACTGCGATGCGACCGTCATCTGTGCGGTATTGGCGCATAAACTGGAGGATGTTCACAATCGTACCCTTGATCGTCAGGACATTCGGGATGAATTATCGTGCGCCGCGGAAAATTCGGCGGAGTACGATGTGGCTTATTTAACGGCGCTGCTCAATTGTCGCTGGCTCTCTCATTACATCTTCAAGACCACCCGAACCGGCAAGATCGATTTTTACCCCAATGATCTACGAGATTATCCCATCGCGCCGGCGGATGCCGAGACGCAAGCGGAGATTGCCCATCGGGCCTACAACATCGCGGATGTGCGGTTGGATGTCCATCACTGGCGCGAGGCCGGCCATCAGATCGATGAGACGGGCATCGTGCTCAACCCGCATCCCTACCTCGATGTGTGGAACATTCACACCACCAGCTTGCGCAACGCCACGCACTTTGTGACCTACGACATCGGCGGCCACATCACGACGGTAGAACGGGAACCGCAGCGAATTGTGTTCCGCAAGCGCCCGCTTTCGTACATCGAAAGCGAGCACGCGTGCGTGTTGGATTACCTGGCGCGCTATCTGGAAACCAACCGCGAAGCTCTGGAGGCGGCGCCGGTCAAGGAGTTGGCCCGGCGGATTCGCATCCCGCGCTCCGCCGACGCCGTGCGCGACTTTATGGCGCGGCTGAAATCTGAGCGCGAGCAGATGATGATCCGTTGGATGGTCGCCGCCCAGGCCGAGAATCTGCTCGACGAGTGGGCGTTCGATCTGTACGGCGTGGCGGAATCCCAGCGAGCGCCGTTGGGTGGGCGCCTTTACACCTTGGAGGCCCTTCCAGACGGCGCGATGTTTGTCTCGTTGCTCGATGGTACAGATGAAACTGACGCGCCGATGCGCCGCGTGGCCTTCCGTAAGGATGGCGCGTGGCGCTATCGTACCGCCGATCCGCTGCCCAACGTGGTGCGCGTCTGGTTGCACGACGGCGAGCGCGCGACGACGAAGTATGGCGTGGTCGGCGACGACGGCTCGATCCGCCTTGGTGATGAGATCGCGTAGCGAGAAATCCATGATCAGGAGGCTTGCATGGCGCTTAAATATCGAGTGATCAAGGATCCCCAAGTGAAGCGTGGGGTGCTGGAACGCCATCGGGCGAAGGTGGAGAAACTTCGGGCGCAAGGATTCACGGACGTTGCCTGTTACACGGAAATAGCCCCGCCTTTGAGTGCGATCTATGGGGTCTTGATCGTAAGGTTGATGCGCACCGTGGGGGAGTTGGTCAGCGTTCGGCGCGATTTGGGCTTCGAGATCGATG
>JAAAOZ010000316.1 GCA_009908585.1 Chloroflexota bacterium | reverse complement strand
GTGCGCGTCAGCGGCGGCCTCACCATCGTCGTCGGCGCGGAGATCTCGCTACATGCCAGCGATGTGCCAACCGCCGAGATTCAACCCGCGCACCAACGCACCGGCGGCGACGGCGGCTATCACTTCGCAGAACTGGCGCCGGGAAGCTACGCCATCACCGTCACCGCACCCGGATTCGAGCCCCTCACGGCCACGTTAGCGATCACCGAGGGCGCCAACCTCCGCAACGTCACGCTCACCCGCCAATCGACGGCGTGGCACGCCGACCCATTCCTCCACGAGGATCGCATCGCCGGCCCCACTCCCGCCGATCATGTCGCAGCGCGACCACGGATCATAACAAATGACACGTCCCGGCGCGCGCCGGGCCTGGCGGCCCCATGGCCTCGCTCCGAACCCATTGCATTACACGATGAGGTCACCACGGATATCACGTCCAACGTAACCTGGACCTCCGAGAACAGCCCCTATACCCTCACCACCGATATCATCGTCAGTCCAAGCGTCACCTTAACCATCGAGCCGGGCGTCATCGTTCGGGGACAGTCGGGCACAGAATTACAAATTCAGGGGCACCTCGCAGCCATCGGAACGCCAACGGGAACCATTACATTCACCTCTAAAAACGACACCAGCGCTCAGGAATGGGTGGGCCTCAAGTTTGTGGGAGGAACCGGTGAGCTGCACCATACGGTCCTGCGATACGCAGGACAAGGCGCCGTGGGTATTCCGCAAGGTCTCTTGATCGAAAACAGCCCCGGCGTCACTATCTACCACAGCGAAATCTTGAGCAACGCCTTCAACGGCGTCGAAATCGAAGACAGCCAGGTCGTCTTCAGCAATACGCGCTTCGCCGGTCATCAAACTACGAATAGAAATGTAATCGACGCTAGAGGGACAAACATCATCACCGTGCTCTCCTCCACATTTGAAAATAACCTCAGCGAGTGCGGCCTCGAAGCTCAAGGCATCGTCACCATCCAGCACACAACGTTCCGCGACAACGCCGGCCCCGGCCTCTGCTTAGGAGCCGATAATTGGGCGCGCGCCTCAGCGCTCACCTTTATCACCGATACCGCGCTCATCCAAGCGGGCACAATTTCTCAAGCGATGCGCTTGCCCACCACCTGGGGCGCCGAATTCTATGAATTAGAGGGGGGCACGACGCTGGGAAGTGGCATCCCCTTAACTATTGAACCAGGCATTGAACTACGAGGAAATAGTGGCGCCTCCCTCCTGATCAAAGGCTACCTCACGGCGCGTGGAACGCCCACCCAACCGATTACCTTCACTTCAATGATATCAGGCATGCAACAATGGCAAGGGATCCAATTCGATGAAGGGGGCAGCGGCGACTTAGCCTATGTGACCGTCAACAATGCTGGGGAAGGAGGATATGTTGCAAAAGGCGGGATCATACTTAACAACCAATCCAACCTCACCCTCCAATATAGCCGCATCCTGAGCAACGGCCACGGTAGCCTCAACGCAGCCGGGCTTTGGGTCGAGAACAGTCGTGCGATAATCAGCCGCACGCTATTTTCCCATAATGGCCTTCTCACTGGCACGACTCACAACAATTATGCGCTCTATGCCAAAGGAGCAGACGCCGTCGTCACAATAACGGAATCCATCCTCAAGGACACGACGGGGTCAGCCTTAGGTGCGGGGAGTGACGCCTACGTGACAGCTCGTCACAATCATATCATCAACAACGCTAAACAAGCAGAAACGGATATCGAGATGGACGCGCGCTACAATTGGTGGGGCGCCACACCGCCGACCGCCACACTCTTCTCCGGGCCGGTCATCACCGCGCCATGGATTATCACCGATACCTTCGAGGCCGGCTACTTCGATCTGGCCCGTGATGACTACGAGCCAAACGCCACCTTTAATCAGGCCACACTGTTGGGCGACATCAACACGGGTGTCGCGGCGTTCCTGGACCCCGCCGGGGATGTGGATCTCTATCAGGTAGAAGTACCAGAAAGTGGCAACCTCGTCGCTATTGCTGATGCCCCAGGGACATCGCTGGCGCTGGAGATCACGATCTACGACGCGGGCCAATCCGAGGTGACGACCGTCAGCGGCGGCGCGCACGTGACAGCAACAGCATCTTCTGTGGATCCGGGAACCTACTACGTCCGGGTGCGCGGCGTCGGCGGATTGGCCCAGACCAGCAGCCGCCAGCCCTATAGCCTCACGGCCCTACTCGCCAATCCCAACGAGGGGTTGCTCGAGGAAGCGCAAGGCCATGGCGGGCGCACCTATCCGCTGGGCAGCCGAGCCATCGCGCTGACGCTTGGGCAGACGACGCAGGTTATGACGGAGACGAACGACATCTCGTTGGCGGGCGGCTACTATCTGTTGAGCGAACTGCGCAACGCGCACGGGCAGGTCATCGCCCAATCGCGCATGCCCTTCTTCCTCAGCGATTCGCCCTTGGCCCTCACGCTCAACACCGACGCGCCCGCCTATCGTCCCGGCGAGACAATCACCATCACGGGGGAGGTCCACAACACGGGGGACACGGAGATAAATCAAACATTGTTCCTCAAGAAGAACGGCGACGACATCAGCTCGGAGCTGGTCATTTTAGGGCCAGGCGGGACTCACCCCTACCAGGCAACAACGACCGCGCCCCAGGCCGGCGACATCGTGACGATCACGGGCGAGATCAGCGGCACGAGCGTGGTCGCCCGCTTCGACATTGTCACGCCGACGGTGGAGGCGACGTTGGACGCGCCGCAGCAAACCCTACCGCATCCTTTCGTCGCGCAGGCAACGCTGGCGAACAACATGGCGGTGCCGGCGGATCTCCAGATCGATTTTCACGGCGTGTTCTCCACATCAACGGTCGCGCCCGGCACGCTGACGATTCTCACCCGCACGCTTGACCTGACCCAGACAACCAACCTCAGCCTAACCC
>JAAAOZ010000311.1 GCA_009908585.1 Chloroflexota bacterium | reverse complement strand
CGCGAGATCTTCGCTTTCGATAATCCGCCGCCGCCCGCCGAGCAGGATTGGCTCCAGATGGTCGATATCGACGCGAATAGCGGCCTGCGGGCCAACGAATTCTGCCAGGATAATATCCGCACGCAGGTGATGGTCGTGCTGGAGCAGGTGGACGATCCCGGCGGCAAGAAGTGGCTGAAGCGGTGGGCCGCCGAGCGGAACTATCCCATCGCGCCGGAGGAGGCCTGTACCGAGGGCGAGAGCGCCCCGGAGGTGAGGATCACGTCGCCGGCGCCGGGGGACGAGGTGTACGATCTGGTGACAATCAGCGGCACGGTAATGATGGATGATTTTGATCGCTACGAACTGTACTACGGCATGGGCAGCGATCCCCAAGGGTGGGGGTGGATCAGCGGGCCGCACAAGGCGCCGGTCCGGGATGGGCTGTTGGGCGTATGGCAGATTCCAGCCGATCAGGCGCCGGGCATTTATACCCTCCGCGTCCTCGCCCATAATCAGTACGGCGCGCAGTTTGAAGCGCGCACCACCGTGCAAATCGTCGGCCCGACGCCGACGCCCTCGCCGACAGTGACTGCGACGCCTGAAGCTACGTCAACATCGGACGCCACGCCGACGCCTGAAGCGACTGCGACCGCGACGCCTACGCCCTCACCGCTCCCGACCACGCCCGCGCCGACCTCGACACCGTCGCCCACGCCCACGCCCACGCGCGAGGCGCCCATCACACCGACGCCATCGCCGAGTCCCACGCTGACGCCCATCGTCACGCCGACGGTCACGCCGGAGGAGAGATAAGGCCGTTCCAAGAAAATAAGTCTCCCAAAAACGGTCAGTTTTCTGAGGAGAAAGCATCAGGTTTGGGAGGTTTTAATTTCTGGAACTACCTTAGCTTCATTGGAGCATCAGTCAAAATTCACCACCATCACCTTCTCAAGGGGGAGCGACAATTGTCTTGGAAAATATTTGACATGCTCTGTAACCGTGATATGATAATGAGGAATTTTCTTGTAAATTAAGCATCACAAAGGGGGAGAACCATCAGCGAGAAAAGGTATCGCGCCAATCAAGACATCCGCGCTAGGGAGGTCCGAGTCATCAACGCCGACGGGGACAATTTAGGGATCAAGTCCAGACGTGAGGCGCTGGAATTGGCGAGAGAAGCCGGTCTAGATCTGGTCGAAGTCGCGCCAAATGCTGATCCACCTGTGACACGGATTATGGATTTTGGTAAGTTCCTTTATCGACAATCGAAGAAGGAGCGAGAAGCCCGGAAGTCTCAGAAGCAGGTCGAGGTCAAGGAGATTCGCCTGCGTCCGAAGACGACGGATCATCATTTGAAATTTAAGGTTAAGAATGCCCGTGGTTGGCTGGAGGACGGCAATAAGGTCAAGGTACGGGTGCGATTTCGGGGGCGAGAGATCACCTATCCAGAGGTCGCGTTGGAGCGCTTGCGCAATATCGCAGAGGAGCTTTCGGATGTCGCTTCTGTGGAAATGGCTCCCAAATTAGATGGGCGAACTATGTTGATGGTATTGACCCCCAAGAAGTAAAGGGTAGAAAGTAAAAAAAGTAGTTTAAGGAAAGGATAAGATCATGCCAAAGATGAAGACGCATCAAGCAACAGCGAAACGATTTCGTCGCACGAAGGGCGGTAAGGGTAAACTGATGCGAATGAAGCAGGGCAAAAGTCACCTGCGCCGCAAGAAATCCAAGCGCGCCCGCGCGAAATTCGATGAGATGCTCCCGGTGGAAAACGCTGGTACGCGCAAGCGCGTCGAGCGATTAGCTCCTTATTTGAACGAAAAGTAATCAAATCAGAACGTAAGGTCGAGGTGTATAGTGAGAGTTAAAGGTGGAAGTGTAAGACGCCGTCGTCATAAGAAAATTATCCGGCAGACCAAGGGGTATTATGGCACGCGCCACAAGTTATTCCGGCGCGCCAACGAAGCTTGGATGAATGCGATGACCTACGCCTATCGTGATCGTCGCAACAAGAAGCGCGATATGCGGCGGTTGTGGATTCAGCGGATCAATGCGGCGGCGCGCCTTAATGGCACGACGTACAGCCGCTTGATTCACGATTTGAAAGCGTCCGATATTGTGCTCGACCGCAAGATGTTGGCGGAGTTAGCGGTGAACGAGCCGGAGGCTTTTACCAAGATCGTGGAAACAGCACAGGGCGCTTAACTCGCGCGCCCGAAGTCAGAAATTAGCCAGGGAAGCAAACAATCGCTTCTCTGGCTTTTCTTTTTAGCTCGTGGGTCTTTCGGATTTTGCCGGGCAACCTCATCAGTAGCCCTAAAAGCAGCCAGAAATCGCGTGGTTGTGGGGATCACAGACCTTTTTCGTGTCGTTACTGAGTTGTAGATGGGGATGGTACGATTGCATCCGGCGAATTCCTGAAGAACCTAGCTCGTATTGCGCCCTGGCAGCCGTATTAAGACGGGCGTCTAAATCAATCCCTACAACCCTTCCGTTCACAGCGGGAGGGTTTTTCTTTTCTATAGGGCGAATGGAGCATGGCCTGGCCGTACCCAACGGAATGGATCGCTGCCCTTCGTGAGATAAAGTTGACAAGATTTTTAGACCTGGTAGAATTTCTGATGTTTGCTTGAGTACGTAACTTGCACAACATAAAAAGATATACCTCTTTCTGGATTATGACCTAGATAATGTTTCTGGTTAAATTCGCGTATGTTTGTGTTTGGGCGTGCTAAACTAGCACACTTTCAACCCTCACATTCAGTCAACAATCAGGAGGATAAACGATGTATAGCAAAGGATTCTTGCGCTCGGTGTTGAATTTGGTTGTCGTGGTGTCGTTGTTGGTGGGGCTGCTGCCGCTCAAGGTGAGGGCGGCGTCGGTCACGGAAGAGCCTACGGTGGAACCGTCCCCGCAGGCTCCCACGGCTGACTACGAGATCTACTTGCCCC
>JAAAOZ010000403.1 GCA_009908585.1 Chloroflexota bacterium | reverse complement strand
CGAGCAAACCGGCCGCTTGCCGCCACTCCACAAACGCGCCATAGCGCTAGTCAAGATGTTGTACTGGCGCCACCAATGCCGCACCCACGCCCACTCTCCTGAATATATGCATCAGGACCCGATGCTGGCTCGATTCCGGAACAAGACTAAAAAACGGGTCGACAGGATTAGAAATATACACGATTAAAAATGCTAGTTCGTCCCTGTCCGGAATTTTTCCCAGCAAAAGACTGCATCTCCTCGCGCTCCGCTACTGCGTTGGTGCGCGCCAAAGCTTATCACACCGATAGAGCATTACACCGATAGAGCATTTGAACTTGAACTCCTCACCAGATCACCCGAAGCCTGTGCCCACGCTCCGTCCGGAGGCCGGAACGATGCCCGATCAGGAGACTGCTCCCAGAACCGTTGACTTTTTCATTGCGGGAAACTCAAAGAGTGGAACGAGCGCCCTATACCGGTTTCTCAAGGTACATCCGCAGATCTGCATGTCGTATCCGAAGGAGCCCAACGTTTTCGCCACGGACTTCTGCCATACATCCGATGTTGGCGCTTTCAAGCGCAGGACACTTGAGCAGTATCACAGCTTTTTCAGCCACGCAGAGGACGGGCAGTTGTGGGGTGAGTCGAGCGCTTGCTACTTGTACTCCAGAGAAGCCGCCCACCAAATTCACCAGTACAATCCGGACGCACAGATTGTCGCCATCTTTCGGGAGCCAGTGGATTTCCTGTATTCGTACCACCTGGAGATGCTGACCAACCCGGTCTCCGAAGGAGAGGTCGAAAAGAACTTCGAGCGCGCTTTGCAGCTGGAGGGCGACCGTAAAGCGGGGCGTTCGCTCCCACGAGGCTGCTTGGTCCCTGAGTTGCTGCACTACTCCGAGCGCGTCAAGTACGCAGAGCACCTCTCCCGATTCTATCGGTATTTCGACCGCGACCAGGTCAAAGTCTTCATCTACGAGGACTTCAAGCAAGACAACGCCGCCATTTACGAAGAACTGCTCCGCTTTCTGGGGGTTGATCCGTCGTTTCGCCCTCCTGCGTTCGAAACGCACAACAAAAGCCTAAAACTCAAATCAAAGCGCGCACAACAATTCGTCGACAACCTCTCGTATGGGCGCGGACTATTCGCCCCATTCAAAACAGCCATCAAAACGCTACTTCCTCAATCGATTCGGGGATGGCTGATTCGCACGGCGTATGACTACGCCGTTTTTAAGCCTAAACCGACGATCGACCCAGATCTTGAGCGCCGTCTCAAGGCGAAGTTTCTCTCCGAGGTCAAAGCCTTCGGGGAGCTGATCGGCGAAGATATGGTGCACAAATGGGGGTACGAGGCGGTGTCGGAGGCCCCGCGATAATGCGTCCGTAAGCCACCAATCAGTGTTCCACTCCTGGGTTCTTAACGTCCAGATAGATGGAGAGCAGAGACCGGCCTCACTTTGCCACATGATAATACCCTCCATCGTCTTCTCATTTCAGATAACTCGCCATGCGAACTTTAACGTGTAACTCTTCATACGGTCGTGGTGGATTGGGGCAGCACTTTGCCCAGTTGGTAGAGGAGTCCAGACAGGACGGGGAGCTTGCCCACTACTACACCCCGTCCCCAAAGCCTGGCGACGGAAAGGGGATTCGAGTCGAGCGGAAGGCATGGCACACGTGGTTGGTCGAGCACACTCCTGTCCGCCTCATACCCAGTTGGAGAGTCACTCTCTACAATGAATTCTTTGACCGGAAGGTAGCCAACGTACTCAGGCACCCGAACGATCATTTCATGGGATTTGCGGGCGAGTCGCTCCATAGCTTCCGGCAAGCACGGGACATAGGCTTTGACACCCTGGAGCTCATCTCTCCCACGAGCCACGTCGACAATGCGCTCGACCGCCACCAAACTGGGAACAGCTGGCTGAATGGTTTTCAAGTGCGCAAGCTGCGCCGCGAATATGAAAGGGCCGATGTCATCTATGTCCACTCCGAGTATACGCGCCAGTCCTTTATCGACGCAGGCATCCCGCCGGCGAATCTTGAACGGACCTACCTGCACGTCCATCCTCGCTTCCACCCTCCGAATCACCGGTCGCCCGATGACACCTTTCGCATCATGTATGTGGGACGCGTCGACGTCACCAAGGGCATCCCGGTGCTTTTGGAGGCGTTTGACCAGCTTCCCATCGATGACAAAGAGCTCACGCTGGTGGGCGGATGGTCGAGCCGCTCGATGCGCAAGTACATGGAGCGGTGGCTTGCACGCGACCTCAGCATCCAGATGGCCCCCGGAGACCCCCTCCCCGTGTTGCACCAGGCCGACGTGTTCGTTCATCCCACGTACGAGGACGGATTTGGGTATGCGCCCATGGAGGCGCTGGCGTGCGGTGTCCCCGTGATTGTGACCGAGGATACCGGGATGAAGGAGTACGTCCGTGAGGGACAGAACGGATACGTCGTCCCGACGGGGAGTCAGCAGGCTATCGCCGATCGGCTCATGCAGTTGCACCGGACGCCCTTGACGGCCACTGCATCTCACTTGCCCTCTGCTTATACCGAGGAACGCCGTGCGCTTCCTACCTTGGCAGACGTAGCATTCAATGCATAAACGCGAGCGGTTGTCCTCCGTGTATTGCCATGTCGCTTTTGAAGATCGGCCATTTTGTTCGCGACCCGTGGGACGCCGGCGGGATTCAGACGTACGTGCAGCGTGTCGCTCAGGCCCAACGGGCGCGTGGTCACGACGTGACGACGCTGGGGTTTGCCCCACAGCCAGAGGCATGCAGCAGGCCCTACATACCGGCAAAAAATGCCACGGACCTGTTCCGGTCTGTCACCGATCATTCGCTCGACATTCTCCACCTCCATGAAGGCACCACACTACCCAGCGAAAACCTTCCGCCGGTCATTCGCACCATGCATGAGAACAGCGGCTCATGCCCCAGTGGATCGCGATAC
>JAAAOZ010000332.1 GCA_009908585.1 Chloroflexota bacterium | reverse complement strand
ATGACCGCTTCGTTCACGTCCTCGCCGAGATAGGCTTCCGCGTCATTCTTGAGTTTCTGCAAGACCATCGCGGAGATCTCCTGCGGCGTGTAGTCCTTATCCTTCACCGGGACGGTAACGCGCGCATCGCCGTGCGGGCCGGATGTAATTTCATACGAGACCATCTCACGGGTCACTTCCACCTCAGGCTCATCGGCCCGGCGGCCCATCAAACGCTTGATGGAGTAGACCGTGTTATTGGCGTTGACGACCGCCTGGCGCTTCGCCGGCACACCGATCAACCGATCATTGTTCTTCGTAAAAGCCACCACCGACGGGCACAAGCGTCCGCCCTCGGCTGTGGGGATCACGGTTGCCTGTCCGCCTTCCATCACGGCGACAACCGAGTTCGTCGTTCCTAAATCAATACCTACAATTTTACCCATTTCTCAACTACCTCCCTCGTTTGTTTGTCTGAAGTTAATCTCATCTGTTCAATCATTACATCTCTTAGTATAAGCGGGAAGTATTGGAAGAACATAAGAGAAGGATAAGAGTTTTATATGAATTGGGGGTACTGGAAGCTGGTTGCTGGTTGCTGGCAGCAAACGAGGGGGATTTTCCAGAAGTTTCGCTGGGGGAAGCGCTGAGGGACAAAAAAAATCTTCCAGGAAGTTGGGGGCTTCCTGGAAGATGGGAGTTCACCCTTGCGAAGGTTGTGCCAAATCGCGTTTACAACGCTGGGTCTTTTGGATTTTGCCGGACAACCTCCTCAGTAGCCCTAAAAGCAGCCAAGAATTGCGTGTTTGTGGGGATTACAGACCTTTTTTGCGTCGTTACTGGGTTGCGGGTGGGGATAGTACGATTGCACCCGGCGAATCCCTGAAGAACCACAACGCTATCTTCAACAGACCAAGAGGACTTGGATTTGAAGTTCTTGGAGGAACCTTCGCAAGGTTAGGGCCTGTAAATGAGGACGCGGCTGTCCATCGGCGGGATCTCCAACGTCAGCGCGTCGTCCTCGCCGACCTGGATGGTCGCCTCCGACCACGCCTCGGTGAGGACGGCGTTGGCGGGCGCCAGTCCGTGCAGATCTAGGGTCATCTTCGCAGGCTTCTCGCCGGCGTTGAGGGCGATGACGAGCACCTCGTCCTCGTTGCTGCGGGCGAAGGCGTAGGCGAGATCCTCCGCGTGGAGCGTGGCGAAGAGGCCGTGGCGCAGCACATGATGATCGCGCCGCAGGGCGATGTAGCGCTGAAAATCGGCCAGCAGCTCGTGATCCCAGCGGCTCTCATCCCAGGGGAAGCCGCCGCGACAGGCCGGCTCCTTGCCGCCCATCATACCGATCTCGTCGCCGTAGTAGACGCTCGGCGCGCCGGGGAAGGTCATCTGGAAGAGCGTCGCCAGGCGCAGACGACGCTTGTCGCCCCGCACCATCGTCAAGAAGCGCGGCACATCGTGGCTGCTGATCAAGTTGTACTGCACCTGCGTGACTTCCCAATCGTAGAGATTGAGCATCCAATCGACCTCGCGGGCGAAGCCACGGACGTTCAAGCGCTTGAGCTTGAAGCCGCCGGGCTGATACGACATATCCAACAGCTTGCCGCCAAACAGCCCGTAACAGGCGCGGTTGAAGGGGTAATTCATCACCGCGTCGAAGTGCTCGCCGCGCAGCCATTCCTGCGCCGGGTCCCAGATCTCGGCCAGGATGTACGCCTCTGGGTTGACGGCTTTGACGCGCTCGCGGAATTCTTCCCAGAAGCCGGGCGTCTCGATCTCCAGCGGCACGTCGAGCCGCCAGCCATCGATGCCCTGGTGCAGCCAATACTCGGCCACATCGAAGATGAAGTCGCGCACCGGCGCGTGATCGGTGTTCAGCTTGGGCAACTCGCGATTATCGAACCAGCACTCGTAGTTCGGCTCGCGCGACTCATCGAAGGCATAGAGCGGGAACTCCTTGACGGTGAACCACTCGCGGTACGGCGATTGCTCGCCGTTCTCCATCAGGTGATTGAACTGGAGGAAGCCCCGGCTGGCGTGATTGAAGACGCCGTCCAACATGATGCGGATGCCTCGCGCGTGCGCGGCCTCCAACAGCTTGCGGAAGGCCGCGTTGCCGCCCAAAATCGGATCGACGCGGTAATAGTCGTGGGTGTGATAGCGATGATTGGCCGCCGATTGAAAGATGGGATTGAAGTAGATGGCCGTGATCCCCAGCGCCTCCAAATAATCCAAGCGCTCTTTGATGCCCAGCAGATCGCCGCCCTTGAATCCACGGCGCGTCGGCGGAGCGTCCCACGGCTCTAGGTTCGTGGGCTTCTCCACACGCTCGCTCTGCGCGAAGCGCTCCGGGAAGATCTGGTAGAAAATCGCATCCTTGACCCAATCGGGTGTTTTGATTGTCATTGATTCACTCCTTCAAGAAATCAGTTGAAAGTTGCACGTTACAAGTTGCAAGTTGTCCAAAGTCAAACGTCAAACCTGCTGCGAAACGTCCTTCCCGTTCGTGTGCCGCATCTGATATCGCCGCACGATAATGCGCCCGATCAACGCTAACAGGAGCGCGATCCCGCCGACGATGCCGGCGACCATCAAGCCCGCCCACTGCCAAAATTCCATGGGGAAGAGGCGGATGAGCGTGTCATCCCAGCGGAAGAGCCAGCTTCCGCCCTCGAAGAAGAGCGCGTGGAACTGGGTGAAGAAGGCCTCCCAGCCGATGAGTATCCACACGCCCAGCGCGGAGAGGATTAACACGGTGAGCAGGCCGCCATCGGAGAGGGCGCGCCACACCTCCGGCGAGGACCAGCGCCGATGGAGCGCCCATCCCGCCGCGATGGACGCGACCAGCGCTACCGCCGCGAAGGCGGTCAGTTGATCGTAGACGCGCTTGACATCCGCCATGTGGGAGATCTCGCGGTCGTTGAACGCCGGGGCGCCATCTAACAGTTGCAACTCCTCCAGGGAGAT
>JAAAOZ010000043.1 GCA_009908585.1 Chloroflexota bacterium | reverse complement strand
GCTCCAGGCGTTGGATCAGGAGACGGACATCGGTGCGCCGCGCCCGATGATGGCCCGCGATGGCGCCTATCTCGTGCGCGCGGAGGTCGAGGGCGTGCCGGAAGCCCGGCGCTGCTGCGTGATGAGCTGGACGCCCGGCGTCGTCCTGGAGGATGCGCGCCTGACGGAGGAGAATCTCTTCAAGATGAGCGTGCTCTTCGCCAAGCTGCACGCGCAGGCCGCGACCTTCGATCCGCCGGCCGGTTTCACCCAGCGGCGGATGGACACGCTCTTCGCGCGCGGCGAGGAGGACGCGCTCTTCAGCGCGGAGAACCGCGAGGCGTTCACCTCGCGCGCCTGGGAGATCATAGATCGCGTTAGGGCGAAGGTCGCGGCGGCCTACGAGCAGTTGTACGCCGACCCGGCGGATCTGCGCGTCATTCACCACGATCTCTGGCACGGGAACATCAACGTCCACGCGGGCCGCCTCTATCCGCTGGACTTCGAGGACACGGTGTGGGGCTATCCGGTGCAGGACATCGCGATGGCATGGCAGGATCTGATGAAGGATGTGGCGCCGGATGCCTACGCGCCGCTCACGCGCGCCTTCCGCGAGGGCTACGAGCAGCGCCTTGCGTGGCCGGAGAGCTACGAGGGCCAGATCGACCTCTTTCGCGCCGGACGGATGCTCTGGGTGGCTAACTACGTCGCGCGCTTTGAACGGATTTATCTTGGCGAACATCTTGCGTGGTTGGCGGGAGAATTTGAAAAGTTCTTGGATACGGGTATGATAAGAAAGGAATGAGGTTACTCAATTCCATTCCCCCGATGCTTCTTTCTGATTGTTTCAAAGTAGGTCGGAATGATATTCCGACCCGGCGGATTACCAATCCGCCCTACAATCCTATATTTTAGTATGAGGAGGATGCCATGGCGAAGTATTCGGTTGAAGAGTTTGTTCAGGCCAAGAAGCAGGATGATACTGCACAAGCGCTGTTTGAGTTGGAGAACCCCTATCTGCTCGAGGTCAATCTGAAGGATCGCGCGTGGTCCAAGCGCGGCTCGATGATCGCCTACGTGGGGAACGTCAAATTCACCCGCGAGAGCGTGATGAAGCAGGGGCTGGGTAAATGGATGAAGAAGATGGTCACCGGCGAAAGCGCCAGGTTGATGAGGATGGAGGGCCAGGGGCGCGTCTACTTGGCCGATAGCGGCAAGAAGGTTCAGATTTTGCACTTAGAAGGCGACGCCATCTCCGTCAACGGCAATGATTTGTTGGCGTTTAGCGAGGGCATCGAGTGGGACATCAAGATGATGAAGAAGGTCGCGGGGATGTTGGCGGGCGGCTTGTTCAACATCCAGTTGAGCGGTGAGGGATTGGTAGCGATCACCACGCACTATGATCCCTTGGTGCTCCAAGTGACGCCCGGCGAACCCATCTTCACCGATCCCAACGCGACCGTCGCGTGGTCCGGCTCCCTCAGCCCCGACATTCAAACGAATGTATCGTTCAAGACCGTCATCGGGCGCGGCAGCGGCGAGTCGATCCAGATGGTATTCAAGGGCGAGGGCTGGGTCGTGTTGCAGCCCTACGAAGAGGTCTATATGCAGCAATCCTCAAGCGGGTAATGCGCGATTTGGGATAGTTTTCCACCCCGCCGTGTTCATCACGGCGGGGTTATTTTCTATCAGGAGGATTTCGATGGGGCAGATGAAAGATGTAATCGTTATTTTGACTTTGATATTGTTAATTGGCGTGTTGGCGGCGTGCAGTCCGACGGCGACGCCTTCGCCCACGGCCACGCCGGTGATCCTGACGGCGACGGCGACGATACCTCCCTCGCCGACGGCGACGCCGACCGCGACGCCCTCGCCCACGCTGACCCCGACGCCCGCGCCCACGGCCGCGCCGACCGTCACACCCACGCCCTTGCATCCGCTGGCCATCGAAGCGCTGCGCCAGGGCGCCTATCCCGGCAGTGAGATCGTGATCGAAGAGGAGCTAACGCCCGGCGTGAACTACGACCGCTATCTGGCCTCCTATCGCTCGGAGGGATTGAAGATCTACGCGCTGTTGACGGCGCCGCGCGGCGATGTGCCCACCGACGGCTGGCCCGTCATCGTCTTCAACCACGGCTACATCCCGCCGGAGCAATATCGCACCACGGAGCGCTACGTCGCCTACGTGGATGGCTTCGCGCGGAACGGCTACATCGTCTTCCGGCCGGATTATCGCGGGCACGGTTTCTCGGAGGGGGAGGCGCGCGGGGCCTACGGCGCGCCGGACTACACCATTGATGTGCTCAACGCGGTGGCCGCGCTTCAGCGCTATCCGCAGGCCGATCCGGCGCGCATCGGGATGTGGGGGCACTCGATGGGCGGCTCCATCACGTTGCAGGTGATGGTCGCCACCGACAATGTGCGGGCCGGCGTCATCTGGGCGGGGATGGTGGGGACCTACCCGGAGATCCTCACGTGGTTTGAGCGGCGCTTCAGCGACCGCCCGACGCCCACGCCCGATTCCGACGGTGACGGCGGCGAGGGCGTCTGGTCGCTGGTGGAGGCGTACGGCCGCCCGGAGGAGAATCCCGAATTTTGGGACGCCTTGTCGGCCACGTCGTATCTGGCGGATCTCTCCGGGCCGATCCAGTTACATCACGGCACGGCGGATAGTTCGGTGCCGTTCGAGTGGTCGGAGGCGCTGCTCCCGCGCCTGGAGGCGGCGGGCATCGAGGCGGAGTTCTACGCCTACGAGAACGACAATCACAACCTCTCCAACTACTTCGGCACGGCGATGGCGCGCTCCGTGGAGTTTTTTGATGCGTATCTGAAGTAGATCGTTAGAAGCTGTGGTCGACCCGAACGAGGGAGCAGAGTTGAGCGGGCGTGGCGAGTCCTCTTTGGGAGGATTAAAAACGCCGGCCCGAACAGAGAGGGAAATCTCTTGAAGTTGTGGCTGATCTGATCAAGCCATAGA
>JAAAOZ010000412.1 GCA_009908585.1 Chloroflexota bacterium | reverse complement strand
CTTTGTTGTGCGCATGCTCCAGCGCTGAGCAGATGTCGATGGTGATACCAACCGCCTGCTCAACCGGCAGCGGATTGTGCTTTAACCGATCGGCAAGCGATCCTCCAGGCAGGTACTCCATCGCTAAGTAATAATTGCCTCGGTCTTGAAAAATGCCATAAGTTCGCGCAATAGCGGGATGAGTCAGACGTCGAGTTGCCCGTGCTTCGTCTACAAAGCGCTGTACCAATGCTTGGTTATCAGCAAAGCCGGGCATCAACTCTTTGATGGCGACCTCTTCGCCTGTTAGCCGCTCGCAGGCGCGGTAGACATAGCCGAACCCACCCTTGCCGATAACTTCTTCGATGCGATATTTGTTGTCTAATATCGTGCCGGGCTGTAACATGTTCACGCTCCTTGCTCATTGTGTCGGTTTCATCAACGTCGGGATAATCATCAGCTAATTATACGGAAGGTCAAAGGTTTGCCAAATGGGATAATTCGTGGAGATGTGCTAGCTTAAAACACCAGGCTCTTCAGGAATTCGCCGGATGTAATCATACCATCCTCACCCACAACCCAGTGACGACGCGAAAAAGGTCTGTAATCCCCACAAACACGCAATTCTTGGCTACTTTTAGGGATACAGAGGGGGTTGCCCGGCAAAATCCAAAAGACCCAAACACCAAAAGGCCCCCACATAAACCGGGGGCCTCTTGTTTCGCCTCACATCGACGTGCTACTTAATCCGATAGCCTGCCTCTTCATTGTTGAAGATCCAGCCGACGATGGTGCCGGGGCGGATGTCCTCGAAGAGGTAGGCCTCGCGGATGATGGCGGCGGAGCCGCGACCGCGCACGCGCTGCCGGGCCTTCTCCATCGTCTCGAAGCGCGCCTGCCACTGCTCGAAGTTGCTGGGGCGCAGATCGACCCAGCCCTTGGCCGCCCAGCGGTCGATGTCGCCAGAGGTAATGATGGTGCGCTCCGCCCCATCGACCTCCGGGATGCGGATGAAGGGGCCGCGCAGCAGATGGTCGCCCTCCGGAGCCAAGATCGGCACGCCGATGGAGGTGATCGTCCGGCGCAGCTTGGCATCCCATTTCACCCGGCGATAGAGCTTGGTGGCGATGGCCTCCGGCGCGTGCTCTAAGACGGCGTTCAGCGTTTGGAACTCCAGGCGCAGCAGTTCCGCCTCCCACAGGAGCTTGGAGAGCTGCGGCGGCCCCAACTGCCCCAGCGCGATGCTGTGGGTCTCTGTCTCTTCCTCCAGTTGCGTCAATTCCTCGAGCGCCTGCTGGCGGAGGTAGCCGGCGCGGTACGTCGGCGGCATCACGGCGCCATCGATGGCCGCGATGACGTCGTGGCCGGTGTTGCTGCCGATGATCTCCAGCAGCACCTCGCGCGCGATCTCCTCCGGCGTGAGGAACTCCATCTGCCGCAGGGAGGTGATCGCCTCGAACTCGCCCCGCGTGAAGATGCCGTTCTCGCCCGTATCGACGACGGGCAGCGTCAACGGTCCCATCTGTTCGAACTCATCCTCGTTCGCCCGCAGCATCAGCGTGTCGCCGAGCGCGTCGGTGCGCGTGCTGTACACGTTGACCGGCTTCCCGCGTTCCCGCACGGGCCGATGCGCGATCTCAGCGTAGCCGATCATCGCGCCGGGCTTGATCTCCTTGACGATGGGGCCGCCGACGGTGCGCGCCATCAGGAACATCAGACCCGTGTGCGCGAAGGCAATCGCCGTCTTGGACATCAGCGTGGCGCTGGGCTTGTCCTCGCCGTGGGTGTAGGGGATGTTCAGCCCCATCCCGCCGGTGCCCGTCGTGCCGATCTTCAGATAGAGCCGGGCGCCGACGTCGCGCAGGACTTGATTCAGCAGGATCACGTGGCGGATAAGCTGTGGGATCGCCTGGGAGATGAGCAGGGTCTCGAAGGTCTGCTCCGTGTCCTCCAGTAATTTTTGCCCGGCCTTTGCGTTTCGCCGCTGCACGGTCTCGAAGAGCGCATCTAGCTTGCGCTTGGCGGCGCGGGAGGCGGTGTAGACGTTCTGATAGCTGATGGCGGTCGCGGTGTTGATGCTGTCCACGATGACGTCGGGTTGATACGTCTGGACGATCTCCACCAATCGCGAGCGTTCGTAGGCGGCATCCGGCGGTCCGAGTAGGTCGGTGTAGAGCGCCTCGCGATGCTCTGGCTCGCCCAGCAACTCCCCGCGTGATTTGTCCGTGAAGTCGCTGCGGACGAAGATGTTGCCGTACACGCCCTCAAATTCGATGGGCTTGTCGCCGAACATCTGGTGGAGTTCGTTCAGCGCCTCCTGCACCTCATCTTCGTGCAGTGAGGCGATGACGATGCGTTTGGGCGTCAGATCGTTGGCGATCCGCCGCGCGATTTGCAGGCCGACCAGACCGCCGCCGCCTAAGATGAGAAACGTGTTATCGGTCATAGTTTACTCTCCTTGAGGGACTATGGGGTATAGGCTCTTTTACCATTGAGGAATCGCGATGTCGTGTATAATGGGAGGCATCGCGATAATCATCATAGAGTGAAACCATGGCTTGTCAAATTTGAGGTGCAACGCACTTTTAGACCTATCACCAGGCATATACTGTATGAGGAGTTACTTTTCTTTCGGCTTAAGTGCGTTGCACCTTGATTTGCTCAAAAAATAAATGGATACATATCTAAATCGAGAGGGAAAAATATGAAGCTAAATCAATGGTTAGAGTGTATGTTGAAACATCTTAAACGCAAACCCGTTTGGATCGTCGCCGGGATTCTGCTGGGCTTGGGGGCGTTGGCGGCGGGATGGATGGTGTGGCGGCTGCGATTCGGCGCCCGATCGGCGGGGGAGGCGCCCGCGCCGCTGACCGCGCCTGAGACGCCTGAGACGGCGACCGCCTTCGACTTCCCGCTCGATCCGGCGGCGTTCGGGCCGTACGTCCCGCACGTCTCCGGGCCGCTGGCCGTCGATACGCGCTTCG
>JAAAOZ010000335.1 GCA_009908585.1 Chloroflexota bacterium | reverse complement strand
GCAGGCAACAGCGTCATCGTCATCGAGCACAACCTGGACGTGATCAAGACGGCGGACTGGATCGTGGACCTGGGGCCGGAGGGCGGCGATAAGGGCGGCTACATCGTGGCGGAAGGCGCGCCGGAGGAGGTAGCGCAAGTAGAAGACAGTTACACAGGCCGATTTTTACAGCAGATGCTGTAAAAGCGTAGAGCGGATTGGTAATCCGCTTGGTCGGAATACCATTCCGACCTACGTTACTACATTTCATTCAATCTAAGGAGGAAACGATGTCTCACAAATGCGAATTGAAGGAACAAGCATCCCAGGCAACCATCGGCATCCGCACGCGAACGCCCGTCCAGGATCTATCCAAAGTGCTGGGCGAGGCCTACGGAAAGATTATGCACTATCTAGGCGAGAAGGGCGTCTATCCCGCCGGACCGCCGTTTGTGGCCTACTACAACGATGATATGCAGGATCTGGACATCGAGGCGGGGTTCCCCGTCGCCGAGGAACTGCCCGGCGAGGGCGACATCCAGGCTGGGGAAATTCCGGGCGGCAAGATGGCCACCTGCTTCTACACCGGCCCTTACGAGAAGATCGAAGCGCCGTACACGGCCCTCACCCAATGGGTCCAGGAGCACGACTACGAGACGACCGGCGTAGCCTACGAGATGTACCTGAACGATCCGCAGGACACCCCGCCGGAGGAATTACAGACGCTGATTGTGTTCCCGCTCAAATAAGATTTTGTGCAGCAGGGGCACAGAGATCTGGAAAGTTCTCTGTGCCCCACGTCCAAGACATCGTTACCGGAGGTGAAAAGTGAACAAAGTACAACCTTATGAGCATTTTCCAGCGTGGATCGTCTTTGTTTCCAACTTAGTCTCGTGGTCGATCTACGCCATTGGCGCCTACATCCTGGCCAGGCTGTGGATCTGGCTGCTTGTACCCTACCTGCTCTACGTCCTGTGGCTTGAGATTCGACTGCTTAGGACGGCGTGTGTGGACTGCGCCTATTACGACAGTGTCTGCGCGTTTGGTAAGGGCAAACTCTGCGCGATGGCATTCGAGCGGGGCGATCCCCAGCGATTTGCCGAGCACGAAATCTCCTGGGCGGAGATGCTCCCCGATCTCCTCGTCTCGATCCTGCCGCTGATTGGCGGCATCGCGCTGCTGATGCGGGAGGGCTGGAACTGGCTGATCGCCGTGCTGTTGGCCTTGTTATTGTTCTTGGCCTTCGCCGGCACGGGACTTGTAAGAGGATCACTCGCCTGCACGCACTGCCAACAGCGGGAGATCGGCTGCGCCGCCTACGAGCTGTTTGGAGGTAGCGCCGATGGCTGATCCAATCGAATGGTTGCTGAATTCCGACGAACCGTGGACGCGCTACCGCACACTGGTGGATCTGCTCGACCGACCGGAGGACGACGCCGAGGTGCGGGCCGCCCGCGCCGCAATGGCGGCCCATCCCCAGGTGCGGGCGCTCATCGAGCAGGCCGCCGCCTGGCCCGGGTTCGCGCTCAAGCGCCACAACGACGCCAAGCACCCGATCTACGCGCTGAGCACACTGGCCGATTTCGGCCTCCGAGCGAGCGATCCCGGCATCTCCGCCATCGTCGAGGCCGTGATGGCCCATCAATCGGAGGAAGGCGCGTTCCAGACGAAGCTGCGCCTCTACAAGCGCTTCGGCGGCCTCGATGGCGAGTACTGGACGTGGATGGCGTGCGACGCCCCGACGCTGCTCTACGCGCTGCTGGCCTTCGGGCTGACCGGGGACGAAGATGAGCGCGTCCAACGCGCGGTGAATCATCTCGTGGGGTTAGCCGAGGACAATGGTTGGCGCTGCAAGGCCGCGCCGGAACTGGGCGACTTCAAAGGGCCGGGGAAGCGGGAAGATCCCTGCCCCATCGCCAACGTCTACGCGCTGAAGGCGCTCTCGCAGGCGCCGGAACTAATCGAAAGTCCCGCCGCGCGCGCCGGCGCCGAGGCATTGCTCTGGCATTGGGGGCCGGACTGTGAGCGCAAAGTTTACCTGTTCGGCCTCGGCGCCTTCTTTCGCCGGCTCAAGTACCCCTTCGTCTGGTACGACATCCTCCACGTGGTGGACGTCCTCAGCCGCTTCCCCTTCGTGCACGACGATCCGCGCTTCCAGGAGATGGTGGCGACGCTCACCGCCCAGGCCGACGACGCGGGCCGCTACACCGCCGCCTCGATGTACCGCGCGTGGAAAGGCTGGTCCTTCGCCGACAAGAAGACGCCCTCACCATGGCTCACCTTCCTCGTGCGGAGGATACAAAAAAGAGTTGCGAGATAAAATCAGGTCACCTCGCAAAGGCACAAAGACGCTAAGTTTCAGATTTTTGATGCTTGAATTTCCCACGGCCTTGGGGGACACCGGGGTCACAGGAAACAACTTTCAACTAATTTTAAGGAGGCAACAAAATGAACCAGATGATAGCGTACTGCGGCCTAACGTGCACCGATTGTCCGGCCTACGTCGCCACGCAGGCGAACGACCAGGAGGCGCTGGAGAATGTCGCCGCCGAGTGGCGCGAGATGTTCAACGCGCCGGAGATCACCGCCGAGAGCATTCTCTGCGATGGCTGCATCGTTGATGGGCGGAAGTCCGGCTACTGCGCGATGTGCGACATCCGCCCTTGCGCCATCGAGCGCGGCGTGATCAATTGCGCGCACTGCGACGACTACGCCTGTGAGAAGTTGGAAGGCTTCTTCGCCCACGCCCCCGAGGCGCGGGACGTATTGAACAAAATTCGAGAGGTGTAAGCAAAATGGAGAGCGCTTTGCTGCATCAATTGGAGGCCTTCATCGTCAAGGCCAAGGCCGCCACCTATGTCGGCAGCGGGGAAGAGAGTCCCTCGTGCCGACCCGCGTCCCACGACCTGCAATTTCGCGCGGGCGATTTTCTCTACATAGACAGCTACTTCGGCGGCGCCGATTTCATCGGCGAGGAGGTCGTCTACT
>JAAAOZ010000181.1 GCA_009908585.1 Chloroflexota bacterium | reverse complement strand
CTCCGGGGGGAGAAAACATACTTGGCCTAAAATCTCTCGCCAACCCTTCGCAAGGGTTCCGTTCAACTCCTCTAAGTTGCCTACTTGAGCATCGGCATCCAAATCTCGTGACGCTCCGCCGCATCGCGGGCCTGCTCATAGCCCGCGTCGGCGTGACGGACGACGCCCAGGCCGGGATCGGTCGTCAGCACGCGCTGAAGGCGCGCGGCGGCGGCCGGCGTCCCGTCGGCGACGATGACCTGGCCCGCGTGCTGCGAGTAGCCGATGCCCACGCCGCCGCCGTGGTGGAAGCTGACCCACGTCGCGCCGCCCACGGCGTTGATAAGCGCGTTGAGGATCGGCCAGTCGGAGATCGCGTCGGAGCCGTCCTTCATCGCCTCCGTCTCGCGGTTAGGGCTGGCGACCGAGCCGGCGTCGAGATGATCCCGCCCAATGGCGATGGGCGCGGAGATCCGGCCCTCGGCAATTGCCTTGTTGAAGGCCAAACCGGCCTTCGCTCGCTCGCCGTAACCCAGCCAGCAAATGCGCGAGGGCAACCCCTGAAACTGGACCTGCTCCTGGGCCATCTTGATCCAACGCACCAGATGCTTGTCCTCGGGGAAGAGATCTAGGATGATGCGATCGGTCTCGTAGATGTCCTCTGGATCGCCGGAAAGCGCCACCCAGCGGAACGGGCCTTTGCCCTCGCAGAAGAGCGGTCGGATGTAGGCCGGCACGAAGCCGGGATAGTCGAAGGCCTCTGCCAGACCGTTGTCATAGGCGCGCTGTCGCAGGTTGTTGCCGTAATCGAAGACCACGGCGCCCCGCTTCTGCATCTCGACCATGGCCGCGCAATGCTCCGTCATCGTCCGCACGGCCTCTTCTTGATAACGCTCCGGGTCGGACTCGCGCAGCGCCTCCGCCTCCGCCAAGGTCATCCCGTTGGGCACGTAGAGGAGCGGATCGTGGGCCGGCGTCTGGTCGGTGACGATGTCGGGGATCAGGCCGCGCCGCAACAACTCCGGGAAGACATCGCCCGCGTTGCCGATCAGCCCGATGGAAAGCGCCTTGCCCTGCGCCTTGTAGCTCTCGATTTTGCCGAGCGCCACATCTAAATCCTCCTCAATCTCATCGACGTAGCGATGCTTCAACTGCCGCTCGGCGCGCTTCGGATCGACCTCGACGATCAGCCCGACGCCCTCGTTCATCGTGATCGCCAGCGGCTGCGCGCCGCCCATCTCGCCCAGACCGGCGGTCAGCGTGAACGTCCCGCGCAGCGAGGCATCCGCACCGAAGTGCTGGCGCGCGGCCATCCCCAGCGTCTCGTAGGTGCCCTGCAGAATGCCCTGCGTCCCGATGTAGATCCAGGAACCGGCGGTCATCTGGCCGTACATGATCAGCCCCTCACGCTCCCATGTATCGAAGTTCTCCTGCGTGGCCCACGCGGGCACGATGTTGGAGTTGGCGATGAGCACCCGTGGCGCGTCCTCGTGCGTCTTGAAGACCGCCACCGGCTTGCCCGATTGGATGAGCAAGGTGTCGTCAACGTCCATCTCTTCCAACGTGGCGAGGATCGCGTCGAATGCCTCCCAACTGCGGGCCGCCTTGCCCCGCCCGCCGTAGACGATGAGATTATCTGGATCACCGGCGACCTCGGGATCCAAATTGTGCTGGATCATCCGATAGGGCGCTTCCAACAGCCAATTCTTGCAATGTAACTCCGTCCCCCGTGGGGGATGCACGACTCGTTTGGACATAGAAAGCCTCCTTTTCATCTTCATCTCAAAGTAACATCAGGATAGCCTATCAAACTACACAAAAAGGCCAGACACATTGGCATGTGCTGGCCTTTTAATCCAAATAAGTTCAGATGATCAGAGCAAGTCAGTCAGTGAGTCAACCGCCCGGCGCATTTCCAGGAAAACTAGCCCCAATTTGGCTTTAGAATGCGCCAACGCCGTTAAGACCGCCTCCTGTCCAACCGACATCAAAATCACATAACCTTGGTCGCCTTTGACGTAGACCTGTTCCAGGCTGCCGCGCCCCAACTCAATCGCGATCCGCTCACCCAGCGACAGCATAGCAGCGGACATAGCGGAGACGCGGTCTTCTTCGGAGCCAGATGGCAGGGCCGAGGCGATAATCAGGCCGTCCACGCTGACAATAGCAGAGGCTTCGATGTCTGGCGTACCAACCTGAAGGTCACGCAATGCATTGGACAGTTGATCAACACGTGATGTGGGCATAAATCCCTCCTTAAATCGAGCAGGAATTTTATAAAACGTTGTCAGTTATCAGTCTTTTCAATCCGCACAACACCGATCAGGGTTGTGGGTCCCCGATGAACTGCTGGGTGGTAGGTGGATGCTTCCCACAGGTCGCATTAAGAAAAAAGCCCCGCTCAAAAAAACGAGAGAATTTGGGGGAAATTATGACGTAATGCTCCCTTCGTTAGGAAGACTTGACCGTCTTTAATAGTACCATATTTGCAGGGGGGTGTCAATTTGACAGCGAGCTTTTTAATTTTACAATCAAGCTGTCGCCCCAATGAGAAATATCGCGCCTCGCCAACCCCACCATATTAAAAATCGGCCAAGGAGATGAACGTGGATCAAACCAACGACAAAGCCGCCACACGCGGGAATCCTTCTTTTGTGTGGCGCGCAGGACAGGAGCGGCGATTCCAATTGGTTCGCCAGCACGTCGATCTGCGCGGCAAGGCCATATTGGATGTGGGATGCGGGGTGGGGATGTACACGAACGCATTCTCTCGGCACACCCCCCACGTCTACGGCGTGGAAATCGAAAGCGAGCGCGCGCAGGAAGCCCGCGACCGCGCGCGCGCCGTGATGCAAGCTGTGGGTGAGGCGCTTCCCTTCGCGAGCCAATCCTTCGATGTGACCTTCTCCCACGAGGTGCTGGAGCACGTCGCAGATAACCGGCGCTGCGCCCGCGAGATGGTCCGCGTCACCCGGCCCGGCGGCCACATCGTGATCTTCGTGCC
>JAAAOZ010000444.1 GCA_009908585.1 Chloroflexota bacterium | reverse complement strand
GTGAGATCGAGAAAGTGGAGGGTTGCCTCTTCTGCTACAAGATTGAGCAGGACGATGCGGCGGAGCACATCCTCTATCGCGGCGAGCACGCCTACGTGACCCTCAACCGCTTCCCGTACAACAACGGCCACATGATGATCGTGCCCTATCGTCACACCGGCGCGTTGGTCGATGTGGAGGATCCCACGCTGTTGGAGATGATGCATCTGGTGCAGCACGCCCAGCGCTTCCTCCGCGAGGTTTACGGCCCCGACGGCTTCAACTTCGGCGTGAACGAGGGCAGTGCGGCCGGCGCGGGCGTCGCCGAGCACCTTCATCTGCACCTCGTGCCCCGCTGGCAGGACGACGCCAATTATATGAGCGTCATCGGCGAGACCCGCGTGATCCCCCAGACCCTCGACGAGACCTATCGCATCTTCCGCGCGCGCTTTGATACGTTGGATGAAGTGTAGATTGGGGAAATAATGATGAGGTCACTTGATTCTGACAAGTTGGAGCAATTTTTAGACGAAGGCCTGGCGAGTTTCTATCAAGCGTGCCTTCGTTCGCTGAAAGCTCTCACGTTAGATGAACTTTTGACGAACTGTGATCCCTGTCTCTTTACGATAAGACGCATCAATCTGGTGGGAGAGCTGATTGAAAAACTCTTAGAAGATTATCTCTCTCCTTCAGAGCGAGAGCATTTTGAGGGTTTTCTTGTAGATTTAGCTGTGCGTATCGCTGGCGAGACGTGTGGCGGGCATAAGTCAACGGCTCAGGGTGTTGATCTTGAGTTCGTCAACGACAACGTTCACTATGTCGTCTCAGTTAAGTCGGGGCCAAATTGGGGAAACAGTTCTCAGATCAAGAAGCTGGAGCAGGATTTGAAGAATGCCGTTATCCGCGTGCAGCAGTCCAGACGAGCGAGTGTTGTGCGACCTGTCTTAGGCATTTGTTATGGCAAGACGCGGACCAATTTTAACTATCGGTTTCCAGGTTGCTGGAAAGTTGTGGGGCAGAACTTTTGGTATCTCATCAGCGAAAATGAGGATCTATACACAGATATTATTGAGCCGATTGGGTATCGAGCTAAACAGCACAATGCAGATTTTGATAGGGAGCAAGTTAGGGTCATCAACGAATTTACTGGGGAGATTTGTAATAGATTCTGCTTGGGTGGTTTTATTGATTGGCCGAGGTTGGTCGAGTTCAATAGCGGAAACTATGATCTAGATGAAGTTGCAATATAACATTTGATAGGGAAATAAAAATCGAGCCGCCCACACCTTTCGAGGAACGTGGGCGGCTCGATTGTCGTGAGGGCCTCGCATCAGGCCATATTTTCAGTTTAAGATGCTCCATTGTATAATGGAAAACGATGAGGGACTCTCCTGAAAGAAGGGGATAATCTCACGCAAAGACGCAAAGTCGCCAAGATTTTTGAGGTTTGATTTAATTTTATTCATCGAATCATCATGGTTCTTCAGGAATTCGCCGGATGCAATCTGCCAAGCGCTATTGCGCCGCCCATCTACAACTCAGTAACGACGCGAAAAAGGTCTGTGATCCCCACAACCACGCGATTTCTGGCTGCTTTTAGGGCTACTGATGAGGTTGCCCGGCAAAATCCGAAAGACCCATCATCATCTTTGGGAGACTTATTTTCTTGGAACAGCCTTAGCCGGAGGATCAAAGCTGAAGATATGACGCGCTCACAAAAACGTCGCATCTGGATATGGGCCGCCCTCGCGGTGTTTGCCCTGCTGATCTTGGCCGGCGGGCTGAACCAAGTGGCCTTTCGAGAGGCCAAGCCTTTCCGCCTGGATTGGGATAAGCTGACTCAGCTCTTGGCCGATATGATGACGTTTGATACGGTGTCGCTCCCCTGGGAGGGCACCCCTGCGATCTTCCTCCTTATCCGTATCTTTTTGGCGCTGGCGCTTTTGACGCTGCCCTTTGCCATCATTGCCTTCATCCTCTGGCCGGATATACGAAAGCGCGTGCTACGCGATCTTCTGCGCTTGATTACCTTTGTGTTCTTAGCTTATATGTTGAGCCAACTGCGTTTAGATCGCTTGGGGCCGGGCGAACAAGGAGCGCTTCGGGCCGACTTCCCCGATGACACGTTCGCGACCCCGGCGATCCCTTCGCCTGAGATAGCCTTCACGCCGGCGACCTCGGAATGGATGATCACCGTCGCTGGCGTGAGCCTCGCGTTGATCTTCGCCGCGCTTGTGATCGGCGGCATCTGGTCCTACCTTCAACGGCGCGAGGCGCCATCCTCGACGTTGGGTCGCGTGGCGCAGGAGGCGGAGGCCGCGCTCGGTGCGCTCCAATCCGGCGCGGATCTGAAAAATGCCGTGGTGCGCTGTTACGTGGAGATGAGCCGTGCGTTGAACGAGGCGCGCGGCGTGCGCCGCAAGCGGACGATGACCGTGCGCGAATTCGAGGCGCGTCTGATTGAGATCGGGCTGCCCGGCGACGAGGTGCGCCGCTTGACGCGCCTCTTCGAGGCCGTGCGCTATGGCCATCAAGCGCCCAGCGCGGCCGACGAAGCGCAAGCCCGCGCCAGCCTCACCGCCATCATCCAGGCTGCTGAGGCCGCTCGTCCCCCATCCGGCCGGAGGGGGGCGACGTAGCGATGAATCCAAAATCGATCTGGTCTGATCTCTCATCCCCTGCCGCGCGGCGTATCTGGGCGCCGATTTTTGTTCTGCTGGTAATCGCGCTCACGGCACTGCTGCTCGTTGTCTTCCGCGATGCGGTGCGCGAGTTGATCCTCATCCCGCTGCTCTATCTGCTCTGGCTCGTCGATCTCGTCCTGGCGTACATCCCACAGACGATGATCTGGGCCATCTTATTGCTGTTGGGGTTGTGGATGGCGGTACGGAGCTTCGACCGCGCTCGCGATGAGGCGGCCTCGGCGGCCACGACGTCCGATCTCCAGTCCGGTCGGGTCAGAATGTGGGCCAAGCGCCTGGAACTCGCGCGCCGGGGACGGTATTCTC
>JAAAOZ010000286.1 GCA_009908585.1 Chloroflexota bacterium | reverse complement strand
ACTTGGATTAAGCAGCGAAAGACAACATTTGATCGACGAACTCAAACACGTAATAGGAGGAGAAGATGACTCATCCTGACGAAAAAGCATTTCAAGAAATACTAGAAGATTTTGCATCGTTTGCTAACAGTGAATCTTATGACAACTACGAACGCAACTACAAGGTCGCGACTCTGAAAAAGCTAGGTCAGGTTCTAACGAAGGAGGCTTTGGATTCACCAGATTTTCCACAGCCTTTGCAGAAGGCCATCAATAATGAACTCTCCGTACTTAACAACCTGACTCACTTCATCACGACCGATGACTTCAGGAAATACCTAAAGCGTGTATCGCCGGACCGCCTCCGCGACTTGTTATATGACCTTCTTTACGGGGAAGCGGACCTCGCCGAGCGAATCAACACGTTCAAGCGTGAGGTAGACGCTGACTATGCTGAACTTATTGAAGAAGGGAAACACATCTCTTTAGGTTTGATCTCAATCCTAATGGCCGCCCGCTTTCCAGAAGAATACATTATGTATCGTTGGTCACCTTTAAAAGAGGCTTGTGAGCTGTTGGGGGTGAACCCGCCTACTGGAAACAATGGTGTGAAATATCGGCGCACTATGAAGTTTATCCGGCAAGTTCAACCTAAGTTATCAGAAGCCCTCGGCAGAGATGCAGACCTGGTTGATGTCCACTCACTATTCTGGTACGGCTACTCCGGCAGCGGATACGTAAAACAAGGTTCAAAAGTACGGGAACACGAGGAAGATATTCTATCAATGGAACAACTTGACCTTCTACTTGAGATAACGGAAAAGCCACGCGCCCGCAACCTCGTCCTTTACGGCCCACCAGGCACAGGGAAGACCTATTGCGCGCGTCGATTTGCTGAGGAGTTCTTGAGTAACCAACAACCCGACCCTGAACAAATCTCAGAGTTCTCCGAATTCGTGACATTTCATCAAAGCTTTGCCTACGAGGAATTTGTCGAAGGTTTACGCCCCAGGGTGAACCAAGACGGTGGGGTTAGCTACGAAGTTCAGGACGGCGTGTTCAAGCGGATCTGCAAACGAGCAAAAGATGACCCGGAGAACAACTATTTGCTCGTCATCGATGAAGTCAACCGGGCCAATATCGCTAAGGTCTTCGGCGAACTCATCACCTTGCTTGAGGATGATAAGCGCTTGGGCCAGGAACATGAGATCCAGGTAAAATTGCCTTACTCCCAAGACACATTCGGTGTCCCACGTAATCTTCTCATCATTGGCACGATGAACACAGCAGACCGTTCCATCGCCCTGTTGGATCTGGCGCTACGCCGTCGATTCACGTTCGTGGAGTTCAGGCCAGATCCGACGTTGTTGGGCACGGTAGCGGATATCAACCTCGAAACACTTCTTACTCGTTTGAATCAGCGTGTCGCGGCGCTGATGGATCGCGATCACCAGATTGGACACAGTTATTTTCTGGAGCTGAAGGATATAGCTGACCTACGTTTTACCTGGTACCATCACGTCGTGCCGCTTCTCCAGGAGTATTTTTACAACGACGGCGAACGTCTGAGGGCTGTGCTGGGAACACGTTTCGTCCGAGAGGTTGAAGTCGATCCGTCGACCCAGAAGGCACTGGGAGAACTATACGAGGTGGAGATCAACCGCTATGAGGTTGTTGAATTAGACAATGACGATTTCGTAGCGGCGTTACAATCTCTGATCAGTCAAGAATAAAAAACGATAGCCCTAATGTAGCACAGACTGCGCCACTCGCAGATCCCAAAAGACTTTAAAAATCATATTGACACACCTGTTATCAAATCTTACAATAGAGGTACACAAGTAAGATACAGGAGGACGAGCATGTCGGTTAAATTATCATCCAAAGGCCAATTGGTCATTCCTAAATCCATTCGGGAGACCTTGGGACTGAAAAAAGGCACCCGCTTCTACGTACAGATTGTTGAAGGGCGTATCATTTTAGAGCCAGAAGCGAAGAAAGAGGCGACCTCCCCCATCGATGTGCTCTATGGCAAATACGCTGATACCGATCTTCTCGCTGATCTAGAAGAAGAACACCGTCAGGAACTTCAAAATGACACGCCGCTTCGTTCTTGATGCGTGGGCTGTTCTTGCATTGCTCCAAAAAGAAGAGCCAGCGGCTGCCCGCGTTCGCGAGCTTTTTGAGGCCGCTCAGGCCGGGGATGCAGACCTTACCATATCGCTGATCAATTTAGGTGAAGTCATCTACCGCGTGGGCAAAGTCAAGGGAGAGCGGGCTGCGTGGGAAACATTGGCAGAGATTCAGCAACTCCCTCTAGAAGTCATCTCAGCGGAAGAAAAGCTGGTGTGGAGCGCTGTCACGTGGAAGATGCATCATGCGATCTCCTATGCTGATGCTTTTGCCGCCGCCACCGCCGAGCAATTGAACGCCATCTTGCTCACCGGCGACCCAGAACTCATCCGGCTATCGGATCAGATCCAGATCGAGCCGCTGACACGACGGCGCTAAAAAACTCACCCTCGAATCAAACCCGCCCCACTCACAGCCTCGAAGAGTGACCAAAACTCTTCGGGGCTTGACTTTTCCCCCATCGCTTCGACAATAGGCGACGCTAAATTATCCCCAATCCAAATGGAGGACATCCTATGACCCATTGGCGTTTGTACATCACGGCGTTCGTCGGCGGACTGGTGACGCTGGCGCTGGAGTTGGCGGTCGCACGGCTGCTGGCCCCGGCCTTTGGCGCCAGCGAGCCGGTCTGGGCCGCCATCATCGGCATGATCCTGCTCTACTTGGCCATAGGCTCCGAACTCGGCGGGCGTTGGGCGGACCGCTCGCCACATCCGGCCACGCTCTACACTATCTTGGTGGCGGCCGGCGCGGCCATCGCTGTGATCCCGCTGCTGTCACGGCCCGCGCTCGATCTCGCCATGCAGGGGATGACGACCTGGCGCTTGGGCTGGATCGCGGGGCCGTTCATCGCTGTGCTGCTCCTCCTCATCGTGC
>JAAAOZ010000044.1 GCA_009908585.1 Chloroflexota bacterium | reverse complement strand
CGCGTCTTCAATAATCCGGGTGGTGTTACCCACCATGTCGTAATGCATGGCCACGAGCTGCCCCGATGGGTCCTCGCGCTGCGTCACCCGGCCCAGGGCGTCGCAACTCAATTATCGGGGTCCGTCCCCGTTTCGATATCTCAACGCCTGGCCCGTGAACGCCGCACCGCCGCCAACGAGCAACGCGACAAGCTGCGCCCCGGCGGCGCCCTGGGTCAGTACATCCGCGCGAAGCTGCGCCAACGCTGGTCGCCCGAGCAGATCGTCGGGCGGCTCAAACGTGACCGCCCACGGAACAGCCCACGCGACCCGGCGATGCGTGTGACCCACGAGACGATCTACCGATGGGTCTATGCGCAGCATCAATCAGGCGGGCGTTGGCACGAGCAGTTGCGTCGCCGCCACAAGCGACGGCGATGCCGAATCGTCGGCGAACGCACAGGTTCCGGGCGTGGCCAGATCCCCGGCCGCGTCGGCATCGAGCAACGCCCGGCGGTGGTCGATCGCCGCGGCCGCTTCGGCGATTGGGAGGCCGACACCGTCGAGGGTGCCAAGGGCACCGGGCTGATCGCGACGCACGTCGAACGCAAGAGCCGCTACACGAAGCTGGGCAAGCTCAAGGACAAGAAGGCGGCGACGCTCAGTCGGAATACGTGCGCGCTGTTCCGGGGGTTGCCGAAGAAGCTGCGACGCACCAGCACCTTCGACAACGGCAAAGGAGTTCGCCGGGTTCAAACCCATCCAGGGCACGCTGGGCATGGCCATCTACTTCGCCAACCCCCACGCCCCCTGGGAACGCGGGGCCAACGAAAACACCAACGGCCTGCTCCGCGACTTATTCCCCAAAGGCAGCGACTTTAGCTGGATCACGCCCGCCCGACTTGCTCGCGTCGAGAAGATGTTGAACAATCGTCCCCGCAAGTACCTCAACTACCGCACCCCGGCCGAGGTCCTCAACGCCTTACCCGGTGTTGCGCTTCGGAATTGAATCTGCCTCAGTTAGAAATCAAAACCCAGGTGTCATGGCGATTTTCTGCGGACATATTTAGCCGGTATAAACGCCCGTTTGATTCAAGCCGATACGTTTCAACGCGATGAGCCATATCAGGCCCATCTTCATATACTGTAAAAATCAAGTCTTCTAGAAAAATCCATCCCTCGACTTCTTCCTCGATCGCATAGTATCGATTACCTTTTGGTAATGAGATCACGCATAGTATATCCCCAACTTGAGGCTGCCAAGCAGTTGGTATGCCTTTCAAATCAACAGCAGGTTGATGAGCCCTGGGATTCTTGCTAGATGCCGTTCCTTGCGAAGAATCCCGATCGCAGCCATACGACACAAACATAAACAGCACAACAACTGTTGGCAAAAGACATTTCATCATTTCCCACACCCCAACTGGTTATACATCGCCATGTTTTTCTCAACATAATTTGGATCGGTGGCGTAGCCTGCGTTCTTTATCGCCTCATAATACTCTCTTCCAGACTTACCTCTTGCTTCTTCGTATCTATCCTTTGTGCAAATCAAGCGTGTATAGTCGTCCATATATTCAAGAATATTGTTGTATGCACGAAAATTAGCGTTGACCACGACATCTTGCCCCTGCAAGTGCTCCCCCGTATTAATGTTATAGCTTCCCGCAGGGCCTTCACCCTTAATTCCGCCAAAATTGAACGTTTCGCGCGCTAGACGGGAGCTTCCCCAAGTGGATTCATGCATCCATTGAGCTGCCAAAGTGCACGGGTCTAGTTTGCAGCACCAATCCTCGTTTTCTTTGGTTGCAAAGAGGTCCTGATACATAGCATAGATTCCTTTCATCATTCTTGCAAAATTCTCGCGGTACTCCCTTTCCCATGTATCTTTATTTTTCTGCGGGAAAACATCTGGTGTAAATGCATCTACTGTATCTTGCAGCGCCAAAGAATCCTCCCAATTGTCTTTCCAAGGCAGCCAGGATATCTGCCCCTCAGTAGATAGAACTTCACCCTGGTCTTGAGCTTGGCGTCCGGTAGGATCGAAATATACCAGAGGATTACCCCGCACGTACTGATACAACGACATCCCGTCAAGATAGCCAAGCGGTTCTCTTTGCATCCATCGACGAAGCCTAGGATTATGCATCCGCGCCCGGTTGTAGATCAGCCCCGACTCTACGTCGTGCAGCAGTCCCTGGTGCCCGATGGCCAGCCCCACATCGCTAAGCCCATCCGCGTCGTCTGAATAGTCGCCATCCAGCACGAACCGTTGTCCGTAGGGGTTGTAGTCGTACCGCTCGACCACCGACCCATCGGTGGCGTCGAGCAACGCCACCACGTTGAAGTTGTGGTGGCCGGCCGCAAAGTAATCGTCTGAGCCGTTACTGTAGAGCAACAACTCATCGATGTACGTCGCACCCCACACATACTCCCGCTCAACACTCGGCGTGCCGCCGTCGTCCGTCTCCTCGACCATGCGATGGCCGCTGTAGTAGAACCGCGTCACGATGTCCCCGCCCGCGTCCTCCACATCTTTCTCGATACGCCGACCCAGCGCGTCGTACGCATAGGAGGCGGCCCGGTTGCTGGAACCATCCTCCACCCGCGTCAGCAGGTTGTTGCGGTCGTAGAAGTACTCCTTCCCGTCGTCGTCTTCCGTGAGGTTCCCCCGCAGGTCCCAGATCAAGTCATTGCCATCACGCTTGGTCTGCTCGTTGACCGCGTTAAACAATCCGGCAACCGTGGTCCCGTCATGATCCTGCGTCAGGTGGTTACCAAGATCGTCGTAAGTGAACCCCTCGTACGGCGTGGCACTCCGCTGCCCGAACGTCGTCTTGGTCAGGCGGTCCAGCCCGTCATGGCTGTAATCCTCGCTCGGATCGCTGTCACGATGCTCGAACGTCTTGCGGGTGATGTTGCTCCCCGCATCGAACGCGTAGCTGTAGTCCGGCAGCCCGCTGCCACCGGTCTGCGCGTACGTCATCCGTGTGAGCCGCCCCCCGGAAGCT
>JAAAOZ010000086.1 GCA_009908585.1 Chloroflexota bacterium | reverse complement strand
CCAAGTTTTTGACTATTCGACTACGTGACTGAAGACCGACGGACTATTTTTCTAGGAGACCAACCCGGTATGAAAACCCAGACCCAATCCTTCCGCAAACTTCAAGTGCCCCGGCTCGTGAAAGTAATCTACGGCTCCGGCGACTGGGGCATAGGGACGTTTAACACGCTGCGCCTGATCTTCTACGCTATCTTCCTCACCGATGTCGTTGGCCTGGAACCGCGCCTGGCATCCATCGCCGCATTCTTCGGCATCGTTTGGGACGCGATCAACGATCCAGTGGTCGGGGTGCTGAGTGACAAGGTGAAAAGTCGCTGGGGACGCCGCCGTCCCTTCCTGCTCTTCTTTGCGGCGCCCTACGGGCTGGCGTTTATGATGTTATGGTGGGCGCCGCCCTGGGAACATCAGGGACTGCTGATGCTCTACGTGATGATCGCCTACGCGCTGAGCGACACGTTCCAGACCTTGGTGATCGTGCCGTTTTATGCACTCACCCCGGAGATGACCACGAACTACGACGAGCGCACATCGCTGGCCAGCTATCGGATGTTCTTCAACTTATTAGCCTCGATTTTGACGGCGGTCGCCGCGCCGATGGTCATTGACGCGACGATGGCCGCCGGCGGCACACAACAGCAAGGGTATCTGTTAGCCGCCACCCTCCTTGGCCTCTCGTCCATCCTCCCCTACCTGTTGATTTTCGCTACGGTACGCGAACGGACACGGGTCGAGACCGTCGAGATTGCCTCATTCCGCGAGACGATGCGGATCGCGTGGCGGAACATCCCCTTTCGCTACGCGACGATGATCTACATGCTCAACTGGGTCACGTTTGATCTGATTGGTGTGGTGTTGCCTTACTTCTTGATTTATTGGGTCGGCGGCGGGGATTTGATGGTCGCGGTGCCCGGCTTGGGCGTGCCACTCGAATCAGGTGTGCTGGGCGTGATGTTGATCACGGCCACCTGCGTGCTGCCGCTCTGGACGTGGCTGGCGCATCGTCTGAGCAAGCGCATCGCCTACATGATCGCCATTGGTTTCTGGGCCGTGCTCTTGCTGATGATCCCGTTTGTGCCGCCCCAGAACTTCACGCTGATTTTGATCTTCTCCGCGCTGATTGGCATCAGTGTCTCGGCGGGGCATGTCCTGCCGGACGCTATCTTCCCTGATGTGGTTGATTGGGACGAGCTGCGCACGGGCAAGCGTTACGAGGGGGTCTACTACGGGGCGAAGAACCTCATTCGCAAGATGACGACGGCGTTTGCGATCTTTCTCACGCTACAGGCATTGGGCTGGTTGGGGTATCAGGCGCCGCCGGAGGGCGCGACCACCTTCTCACAGCCCCCGGCGGCGGTCTTGGGCATTCGCGTGCTCATTGGCCCGATCAGCGCGGGGTTGCTGATCGTGACGATGGTCGTGACGTGGTTCTACCCGATCACACGCCAGCGTTACCGTCGCATTCAGCGTCTCTTGACCAAGCGCCAGGCTCGTGAGCCGGAGATGTGCCCGGTCAGTCCGTCGCCACGCGCTTGAGCGGCCCGACGGTCCACAGCAGCAACCACGTCAGCACCAGCGGGATGCCGATGTAGAGGAAGGATGCGCCGCTGCCCAGCGCGATCTCGCGCGAGGTCTCGACCTCGACGATGCCGGATACCAGCCCGCCAATGATGAAGCCGGTCAAGCCGGCGACGAAGACGCGCGCGATCATCCTGAAAGGCCGGAGTTGTTTGAGCAAGGATTGTAGATTGGAACTCGCAGGCGTCGTGGCGGCAGTTGTTTTCGCTGGCTTTGGCGCAGCCGGTGCCTCGGGAGGAGCTTCTTCTGGCGGCGCCTCAATCGCTGCTTGGGGTTTAGCCTCCCGCTGCTGAATGATATCCAAGATTTGATGGCGCTTGTGCCAGGCGTTGAAGATCACCTCGATCACGATGGCGCTGACAATGGCTTCTAAAATCGCACCTAACATCCTCTATCTCCTCGTTTTTTAACGCCTTGGATGGGTTTGGATCTCCCCCAGTGTACCCGCAAGTGAGAAAATCGGCAACTAAAAAGGCCCAGGCAATCAATCTGCCTGGGCCTTCTGGCATCTGGTAAACCTACCTCATCCCTTTTTAGCTTTTCCGGGGGCGACGATGAAGAAAGCGAGTGGCCCAAGGATAGGAATGAGAATCACGACAATTGTCCATAGCACTTGGATAATCGGTTCTAACTGCCGCTTGCGGAGTCTGATGAGCGCTAGCATGATCAAGACTAGCCAACTGATCAATAGCAACAGATTGACGATCTGTAACACTGTTCCGATTACATCAAATTCTGGTCTCATAGATACTCCTTGCGGATAGAGAATACAACGACCGTTAAAACTAACAGCTTCTCAAAAGCCCGCGAGGTAGTAACCTATCCTCATGTTGTGCGTGAAACACAATCTACTGTACTGTGAACGTGGTGCAGGCCACCCCGCGTTGATGAACCACACGCAGCCCCCACTCCGGACTCTCATTCGCATTTAGAGGTAGGAAAGAATCCCGTTCAGAAAACGCCCCCTCGGCGTCAACCGCGTGCGGAAGAGATATTTGTATGATAGTCTTACCCGTCCCCTCAGCTACCTCACGTTGGGCGATAAATATCAACGTTAACGATTCTTTCGGCACAAATCCTTGCCCTTGCACTTGAATTTCTCCGCTTTTCATAGAGTGAACATCGAGCGTGATCTCTTCATCCTCAGTGCAAGCCGGAAGCGTAGGAAGTGCCCGAGGAGGTTCGACTGTGACCTCCACCTGAGAAGGAGAACTGCATGCGACAAAGCTGATGGCTATGCCTAGGGCAATCAGGATCACCCAACCCTTGCATTTCATCGGGGTACCTCCCTGATACGGACAAACTTACATCCCCCCCTCCGTTTCATTGGTACGACCTCCTGTGATTTTAGTGAGTAGTTTGACACGCACCGGACCACCCGGCGCTACCTATCATCCTACCAGATCAGGAGGCGCCTGTAAATAGCAA
>JAAAOZ010000140.1 GCA_009908585.1 Chloroflexota bacterium | reverse complement strand
ATATCGAAGAGGAGAGCTTGGCCCACACAGCCACGGACATCCAAGTGGCCGCGTGGCGCCGCTTGCAGAGCTTGGATCCCCCCACCTTGGAGTTGCTCCAATGGGCCGCCGTGATGGGCCGCTGGGTGGACGTCGATCTCCTGGCGGATGTCGTTGCGCTCCCCCCAGAGGAATTCAACCTGCGGATCAATCAAGCTGTGGAGCAGTACGTCCTCGTCGCGATAGAGCGTGAGCGAGAACGGCAGCGCAACTACCGCTTCAGCAACGATCAGATGCGTGCGGCTCTCTATGACACGTTGGCGCCGAAGGAACGCGCGCGCCGCCATGCCCAAATCGGCGACGCCCTCCGCGAGCGTTATCCCAAAACCGAGGTCATCGAGTTGATGGCGTGGCACTTCGGGCAGGCCGGAAAATATGATCGAGCGCAGCGCTACGCACGGATCGCGGGCGATAAGGCGCTTCAAGTCTACGCCAATGATTCCGCCGTGCAACACTACACGCGCGCACTGGGATTTATCGATTCGGGAGAGGTGACGCGCCCACCCGACGTGATCTATGAAATCCTTGCCGGTCGGGCAAAAGCTTACCAGCTCCTAGGAAAGCACCAAGCGCAACTCGCCGATCTCCATCGGTTGGCCGACCTAGCCGCCGAGATAGACGATCCAAAGCGCCAAATCGAGGTCGCCCTCCAACAAGCTGAGGTCTCGGTCAGGCTAGGAAACTACACCTACGCACTGGAAACGGCGGAGGAAGCGCTGACGCTCTCACGTGAGCTTGGCGATCAGCGCTTACAGGCCAGCAGTTTAGATGAGATGGGCGGCGCCCACTACGCTATAGGCGATATGGAGGCCGCGTTCGAATGCCACGATGCGGCGTTAAAACTTTGCCGCGAACTGGACGATGTACAAGGAGAGGCTCACAACCTCTGGCATCTGGGGGCCATCAGTCGCTTGCTGGGCAATTTTGAAGCGGCTTGGCATTACTCCGAGACCTCTCTGGACCTCTTTCAACAGATCGGCGATCAGCCCGGCGAGGCCGACGCCCTGAACGAGCTAGCCATCCTATCCAAGGATTACGCCAAGCAGCGGGATTATCACGAGCAATCCTTGGAGATCGCTCGCGCGATCGGCGACCCGGATCGCCAGACCCGCTCTTACAACAACTTAGCCCTCACCTACTGGAGGCTGGGACTTTATAATCGCGGGCGCGAGATGAGCGAGCAGGCGGTGCAAATCCAGCGCGAGATGCACGGTCGGTCGCGCCTGGTTGCTTGTCTGGAGACCCTAGGCCGCATCTATCTGGCCTTAGAGGCCTACGACAAGGCAAAGGAAATCTTCGCAGAGGGTCAGGCGCTCGCACAAAATATCGGAAGCCGCAACCCGGAATCCATCTACGCCTTCCAGATGGGACGGGTGTTGTTGGCCGACGGCAATCCAGGGGAAGCTCTTAAGTGGCTCCGATTAGCCTACGATATCCAGTACGAGTTAAACCTGCGCGCTTATTTCTCCTCCACAGAGGCGTGGCTGGGCGCAGCTTGTCTGGCGATGAACGATTGGGAAGCCGCCGCCACTTACACGCAAGAGGCCGTAGAGAAGTTAGAGGCTGCTGGGGCGGGAGAATATCCGCTGCAAGAGGTCTGGTGGCTGCGCTACCAGGTCTTGCGGGCGGCGGAAGACGCCGATGAAGACAAAGCATCCGAGGCGGCGTGGGAGGCGCTGCAAAACGCCCGCACCGTGATGCTGAAGAGCATCGCCGGCCTCAGCGACGAGGGGCTGCGACGTAACTATCTCAACAAGATCGAAATCAACCAAAATATCGTCACCGAGTGGACGCGCCAACTGGCCAAGCGCCACGAGGGCCAGGTCTTGGATGAGGCGCTAACGGCCCTGACGCCGGCCTCGGAGACCGCCTCACGCTTGCAAGATCGCTTGAAGCGGATTTTGGACATCGGCGTGCGGATGAACGAGACGCACGACGCCGAATCGCTCCTCAATTTTGTGATGGAACAGGTCATCGAGCTGAGCGGCGCGGAGCAGGGCTTTTTGGTGCTTTTAGATGAGGATCGCCAATTCGATTTCAAGGTCGCCATTGGGATGGCCCCCGATGCCTTGGCTCAGGGAGCCGCCGAGATCAGCTACACCGTGTTGGGCACAGTGATGGAATCGCAAACCCCCGTGCTGCTGCAGGACGCCTTAGCCGACGAGCGCTTCAAATCGCAGAGCAGCGTGCTGGAGTTAAACTTGCGCTCGGTGCTTTGCGTACCGCTGGTCGCCGATGCCGACCTGATCGGCATGATCTATGCCGACAACCGCTCCGTCAGCGGGCGCTTCTCACAGACCGATCTCGACCTGATGATGATCTTCGCCAATCAAGCCGCAACGGCCATCGAGAACGCGCGCCTCTACGAAAAGCTCGTTACGGCAAACCAAAAGCTGGTGGAATGGACCCACACCCTGGAAGCTCGCGTCAACGAGCGAACGGCCGAACTTCAAGAAGCAAACGCCGCGCTCTCGCAACGCGCCGTGCAATTAGAAGCCAGCAGCCAGGTAAGCAAGCAATTGACCTCCATTTTGGGGCTAGATCCCCTGCTCTCCGAGATCGTCTCCCTGATCCGGGAACAGTTCGGCTACTACTCCGTCAGCGTATGGCTGCTAGATGAATCTAAAGAGCACGCCATTCTGCGCGCCGGCATCTCCGGAGAGAGCCAACAGCACGAGCGACGTGGACTCCCCATCCCGTTGAACGCCCCCAGCCTCATCGCATGGGTCTGCCGCCATGGGAAATATCGGATGGAGGATCATGTCGCCGAGACCCCGGACTACCTCGCCTTTGAGACCCTGCCGGACGTCGCGTCCGAGATCACATTGCCGTTGATCATCGGTGATGAGTTGGTCGGCGCCTTGGATATTGCCAGCGATCAAACAGCGGCCTTCACCGAAGAGGATCGTATCGTCCTCCAAAGCTTGGCCGATCAGATCGCCGTGGCCATTCGCAATGCCCACCTCTACGAAG
>JAAAOZ010000477.1 GCA_009908585.1 Chloroflexota bacterium | reverse complement strand
GGTGGGTTCGCATGGGCTGTCTAAGAGCGTCACCTCGATGGGATGACCTAATACGCCCTCGCGCTGATTCCATTCCTCGACGGCCAGCACCACGCCATTGCGCGTTGATTGTCCCAGCGGCTGGAACTCTCCGCTGAACGGCCCGATGATGCCGATTTTCACGGTCGTGGGCGCCTCCGGCTCTGCCCCGCCCAAGCAGGCAGGGAGCAGGAGCAGCGCTGCAAGTAGCAGCCTTCGCCATCCCTTCTCCATAAAGAAAGGCGAGAGGGGTTGCCTCCCGCCTTTGATCTTGAGTCTCTCAAATGGATCAGCCGCCAAGGTACGCCTCTTGCACGCGGGGATTGGCCGCCAACTCCTGCGCTGATCCTTCCAGCACCAGGCGCCCGGTTTCCAGCACGTAGGCGCGGTCGGCGATGGAGAGCGCCATCTGGGCGTTCTGCTCCACCAGCAGGATGCTGGTCCCCTGGGAGTTGATCTCCTCGATGATGGCGAAGATCTCATCCACCAGCAAAGGAGCCAGGCCCATCGATGGCTCGTCTAACAGGAGCAACTCTGGCTCGGACATCAGGCCCCGTCCCATGGCCAACATCTGCTGCTCGCCACCGGCCGTATTGATCCAACCGTTCTTTGAGGCGGGGGAAGCTCTTGTAGACGCGCTCCAAGCTTTTCTTGATGCCCTTCGGATCGGAACGGGTGAACGCGCCCATATCCAGATTCTCTTTTACCGTCAGCGGCGCGAAGATCTGTCGCCCTTCCGGTACCTGGACGACGCCCATCTTGACAATGTCATAGGCCGGTGTCTTAGTGATCTCTTCGCCCTTGAACTTGATGCTCCCCCCCCGCGCGCGCACGATGCCGGAGATGGAGTTTAGCGTAGTGGATTTGCCGGCGCCGTTGGCGCCGATCAGCGTGACGATCTCGCCCTTCTCCACATGGAAGGAGATACCTTGCAGCGCGTGAATCGCGCCGTAGTAAACGTTTAGATCATTAACTTCCAATAGCATCGTTGACCTCCTTCGTTGCGCGACTGCCCAGGTAAGCCTCGATCACCTTCGGATCGTTGCGGATTTCGTCCGGTGTGCCGCGCGCGATGATTTCGCCAAAGTCGATGACGGTCATCCATTCGCAGATGCCCATCACCACGCGCATCTGGTGCTCGATGAGGAGCACCGTCAGGTCGAAGCGGTCGCGGATGAAGTGAATTAATTCCATCAACTCCACGATCTCGCCGGGGTTCATCCCGGCGGCCGGCTCATCTAACAGGAGTAGATCCGGCTCCGTGGCCAGCGCGCGGGCGATCTCCATGCGGCGCTGCTCACCGTAGGGCAGATTGGCGGCTATCGTATCCTGATATTTCTCCAGACCGAAGACGCTCAGGAATTCGCGCGCCCGATCCGTCATCTCTTTTTCGCCCCGGTCGAAGCGCCGCGAGCGCAGCACCCCGTCGAAGATGTTGTAACGGGCGTGGGGATGATAGGCGACGCGCACATTATCTAACACGGTCAAGTTGGAGAAGATGCGGATGTTCTGGAAGGTGCGTCCGATCCCCAGATGGGTGATCTCATACGCTGGCCTGTTGGTGATGTTCTGATCTTTGAAGACGATGGTGCCGGAGCTGACGGGGTAAGCGCCGGTGATCATATTGAAGATGGTCGTCTTGCCGGCGCCGTTCGGTCCGATTAGCCCAACAAGTTCGCCTTCTTTGATGTCCACGTTAAAGTTGTGGACGGCGCGGAGGCCGCCAAAGAATTTCGTCAGCCTATCGATTTTTAAGATGGTTGAGTTGTTATTCTGTGACATCGTCTAACTCGCCTCCTCTGGATTGGCGCCAGTTGCACTGGGCGATTCTTCAGTGGATGCCTTTGCCTCAGGACGCTTCAGGAATCCCAATTCGTTGGTTCCCATAATCCCCTGAGGTCGGAAAAGCATCACAAACAGGAGAATCAGGGGGTAGATAACGTAACGCCAGTCGATAAAATCAGCCGGGAGGACGACGCGTAACCCCTCCAACAAGAACACGAATACGTAGGCGCCCATCGTTGTGCCCGTCATACTTCCCACGCCGCCGAAGACGACCATCACAAACGGATCGATGGACTTCAGCCATGTGAAGTTCGAGGGATGAAGGAAGGCGTACAGGTGCGCGTACAATCCGCCGGCCAATCCGGCATACGCGCAGCCGATGGTGTAGGCCAATAATTTATATCGATAAGTATTGATGCCCATCGTCTCGGCGGCCGTCGGCTCGTCGCGGACGGCTAAGATGGCGCGTCCCGTGCTCGAATAGATGAGGTTCCGCATCATGATGAGCGCGATTGCCACACAGGCGATCACCCACGGCCAGGTGGTCAACCTGGGGATCGCGACCATGCCGCGCGCGCCCTTCATCGTGGGGATCAGCTTATCGGCGTTGTTGAAGAAGACGTAGGTCATCACGCCAAAGCCCAGCGTGGCGATACAGAGGTAGTCGTAGGTCAGGTTCAGGAGCGGGAGGCCGACGAGGAAGCCGATGATCGCGGCCAAGATGGCGCCGATCACCAGCGCAATCGCGAAGACGATCTGCTGTGAGATCGCCGGCGGGAAGATGTTCAGCAGCGAGGGGGCGACGGCCAGGACGCCCTGGCGCACCAACCAACCGCTGCCGCCGCCGATGATGATGAGGATGGCCCCCACGACGAGAATGGTCGCTGTCGTGGTCAGCACGGAGGCCTCGAACGGGGAGACGATGTCCATCAGATTTTCATGTAATCGATTGCGGCGATGGCCAATATCCAAATAGTTGATGGCCGCTATGGCCAAGATAAAGCCTGCTTCGATGCCCAACGCGCCGGCCAACGCGCCGACCTGGCTACCACTCCACTGGGTCACCCAATCTTTGGTGACCAAGGCCGAGGAGTAGGCGCCGATGCCGTAGAATGCGGCTTGTCCGATGGCGAACAATCCCGCGTAGCCATATTTCATATTCAGGCCTAGGGCCGATATCGCCAGGATCGTGCCGGCCATAAGGATCTGCTGCCAAT
>JAAAOZ010000325.1 GCA_009908585.1 Chloroflexota bacterium | reverse complement strand
AACCGTGAAACGTCACCCAGAGCGCGATGGGCAACACCTGAAGCAGCGCCGATCCGCCACAGAGCAACGCGGCGATCACCTGCACGAGGCCGCTCGGCCCTATCCCGCCGATAATGCCCCAGATCCCCAGCGCCACGCCCAGCCCCACGGACACTTTCCCCCACGTGACGACTTCTGCCTCGGTGGGGCCGAAGACGTGCGCGACGTAGGCCATCCCCAGAAAGAGGCTCCCGGCGCCTATAAGCGACACTATCCATCTCCATTTCATCATCGCGCTCCTTTTATTGTAGTCCTCCATCACTGTACAGCAACTGCGCGTTGATCCACCCGCCCTCTGGGGAGCAGAGGAAGTTCACCAGATGGGCGCAATCTTGGGGGAGGCCGACGCGCCCCAACAGCGTGGTGCGCTTGACCTCGGCCATCAGGTCCTCGGACATCCAGCCGGTGTCGGTCGCGCCGGGATTGATGACGTTCGCCGTGATGCCCTGCGATCTGAATTCCTTCGCGGCCGCGAGCACGATGCGATCCATCGCGCCTTTGCTGGCGCCGTAGGGGAGGTTGCCGGCGGTGTGATCGCTGGTGATGGCGATGATGCGCCCGGCGCCAAACTCGCCGCGAAATCGCTGGCCGAACTTCCGCACCAACAGCCAGGTCGCCCGCGCATTGACGGCGAAGTGCAAATCGAAGCTCTCCACGGAGGTGGTCAGGATGTCGCTATCGACGGAGTGGCAGTGCGACATAACTAAGGCGGTGACCATGCCCAGATCGCGTTCGACGGTCTCGAAGATGTGAGCCGCCGCCTCGGGCTGCGAGAGATCCGCCTCGATGGCCGTGGTGCGGGCGCCGGCGCGCTCCAATTCGGCGCGCAGCGACTGGACCTCCGCTGGATCGCTGCGCCAGGGCATCTCGGCGTCGTAGGGCCGCCAAAAGGTGATCGCCACATCCCAGCCGGATTGGGCCAGCGTGCGCGCAATCGCCGCCCCGATGCCGATGCTGCGGCTCGCGCCGGTGACTAAAGCTATTGGTCGGTGTGACATAATGCCTCCTCGTATAAAATCCTCATAGATGATAGTAAACTACGTGAACAATCAGTCGACCGTATAGGGGTACACCCCAAAATCGGGTACAATTATGACGATAATTGTCGGTGGCGAGGGTGTTCTATGTCTCCTGGTTGCCCGGCGCGAGCCGGTGACTTCTAGCAAAGTATGTTACCCCTGCCCCGCCGTGTTCTTCTGACACGGATTGTGTGCACCGCCCTGAGCGGCGCCGGCCGTAGCAGTTCGGCCTAGCCGAAGTCGGTGGTTGTCCCCGCCCAGGCTGGTAAGCTCTGATTAGCACGAGGTTGAGGCTGGCGGGTGATGTGGGGTGTACCCCTGTGCGACCGACATCTTTTTTAGTTTGCGTATGCGTATAGGAGGTGCTGTATGACATCCGTAGCTCCCGAAATCGTGTTAGCCATTGATTTCAGTCGTGATCGGTTGGACGTCTCGCTGCGCGACGCTGACCGGGAATGGGTGTGGGGGCCGCAGGCCTACGCCAATGATTGGCCGGGCTGGCAGGAGTTGAAACGGAAGTTGTTGGTCGAACTCCAAACCCGTGCCCCCGTTCAATTAACGGTCGTCGGAGAGTCCACCGGTTCCTACTGGTGGCACGCTTTCTATCAGTTTAGTCACGATCCCGACCTGCAACCCCACGATCCGCGCCTGGCGCTGCTCAACCCGGCCCACGTGAAGAACTATCGGCGGGCGCTCCCCGAACAGGACAAGGATGATCCCGACGACACCCGCTTGATCGATAAGTATTATCGCAATATCGGGGTGGAGCATCCGTATCAATTTCAGGAACGCTACCTGCGTTTGCGAACGCTAAGCCGCGCCTACGCCCGTGTCACCCATACCCTGGCCGCCGAGAAATCCTATCTGCTCTCCGTCCTCTACCTCTGGGCGAGTGCTTACCAGCCGGGGCCGGACAAACCTTTCTCCAATCTCTTCGGCGTTACCAGTCAATACGTCCTCACCGAATATGCCGACTTCCAAGCCATCGCCGACATCCCGCTGGACGATTTGACCGCCCTGCTGCGCGAGCGTTCCGGCAATACGTTCCGCCACCCACAGACCACTGCCCAGCAGTTGCTGGACGTGGTTAAGCAGTCGTATCCGCTCCCTGAGGACTTGATCGCGCCGGTGCATCAGGTCCTCAGCCACACCTTGGCGCACATTCGCTTGTTGATGGACAACCAGCAAGCGTATCGCCGCTTGATTGTTCAAGAGTTGGACCAGCTACCAGAGGCGGCTGCCGCTTTGGCCTTCCGGGGCCTGGGCCCGATTTTGGTGGCTGGTTGTCTCAGTGAGATTGGCGACACCACCCGGTTCACCACCGGCGCCAAGTTCGACCGCCGGCGTAATCAATATCGTCCCCGGACCTACCATGATGGTCACTCTGGCGTCGCCAAACTCGCTGGTCTCTGGTGGCCACGGCGCGACTCGGGTCGCGTGCAGGGAAATCGCCCCTATCTCGCCCGCGAGCGCAATCCCTATCTGCGCTACTGGTTCGTGCAAGCCGCACATACCCTGCAACGCTATCAACCGGATTATCGCCGTTACTACTGGAAGAAGTATCATGAGGCGCACTCCCATCCCCACAAGCGCGCCATCATCTTAACTGCTCGCAAGGCCGTGCGCTTGATCTTTGCCCTGCTACACAAAGGTCGGCTCACATGCCTGGAGGAGGCGCCAGATACCTAATCCCAGTCCCGGATCGTGACCTGCGATGGTCACCGTGAAGGGACTGCGATAACGCACGAATATATGAGCAAATAACCTGGCTGTTAATTTTTAAAGTGCTAGGAGGGGCCGGGCTATGAGCCCCTGTCTGTTTTTTGGCCGTTTTTCGGTGTTTTTGGATCCTTGACAATTACCGGATTCTTTGCCATAGCATTGACTCGATATGTAACTTTTCAATATATATCGTTTAGATATATTATAGCACGGAAACAAGGCCTGTCAATCTGAGTATTT
>JAAAOZ010000458.1 GCA_009908585.1 Chloroflexota bacterium | reverse complement strand
GATGGCCGCCGACGCCTCCGCGATCTCCTCGGCGTCGCCCGCCGCGTAGACGGGCAGGCCGAAGTCCCGCGCCTTCTCGTAGAACTCGTCCACGGGATCGAGGCCCACGGCGATGAGCACCGTATCGCACGCGAAGGAGCGCTCGGTGCCGGGGATGACCTGCCAGTCGTCATCCAGTTGCGCGATGGTGACCGACTCGACCCGGGTATCGCCGTTGGCGCTGACAACGGTATGCCGCGTGTAGATGGGCACGCCCAGGCGGCGCAGCTTGTCCTCGTGAACTTTGTAGCCGCCGCATTGGGGCAGCGCCTCGACCAAGCCCACCACCTCGATGCCGGCCTGGAGCGCGTGATAGCCCGCGATCAGGCCCACGTTCCCGCCGCCGACGATGAAGAGCCGCTCGGCCGCGCGCACCAAATCGCGGTTGACTAAGGTCTGGAACGCACCCGCGCCATAGACGCCGGGTAGCGTGTTGCCCTTGAAGACGAGGGACTTTTCACGCGCGCCGGTGGCGATCAACAACACCTCCGGCTTCACCAAAACATAATGCTCTTGAAAAGTCTCATCACCCGGTTGATTTGCCGTTTTGTTGCTTTGTTGCTTTGTTGTTTTGAGAATACCCACGAGGCCATCGCTGTAGACGGCCAGCGCGGTGCTGTTGAGCCACACCTCGATCTCGTCGTGGGCGCGGATCTGCTCCTCCAACTTGGCAGCGATGTCGATGCCGCGCGTCCCGGCGTAGACGGCCTCGGTGGAGCCGAAGAAGCGATGCGTCTGCAAGACCAACTTCCCGCCCAGGCGATGCTTGTCGTCGATGAGGAGCACACCTACGCCGCGCTCGGCCAACTGCGCCGCCGCCGACATCCCGGCGGGGCCGCCGCCCAAAATCAGCACGGGCGCCTCGACGATCTCGGTCGCCTCGCTCAGGGCTGGCGCTTCCTCTTCCGATCCTGATCCAGCGGGCAATTCCGGCAACCCATCTAACGGCTCGACGCGCATACCGGGCCGCACGGGCGTCATACACGCCTTGACGGGCTTGCCATCCGCCACGACCAGACATTGCGCGCACTGCCCGTTGGCGCAGAAGATGCCCTGCGGCGCGCCATCCTTGGGATGATGCCCAAAGGTGCGGATGCCGTGCGCAAAGAGCGCCGAGGCGATCATCTCGCCGCGCTTCGCCGTCAGCGTCTCGCCCTGCCAGGTAAATTCAATCGCCTCCGCTGCGTCCAGCGGTTCAGCGGGCAAAATCGGGTGCTTCTCGATACGATACTCGGCCATAAATTCTCTCCTCAATTTGCACTATTTTCTATAATTCACGACTTACCCCATAGCACGATCCCGTCTCAACGCCGCAATATCCAACAAAACATCTTCTAAGCTCGGCTCATCACATTCACATACATCTACATCATCACCTGTATGTTTATGATGAGGGAAACTCGATACTTCAGGATAATGCGGCGCATTATCATAGCGAAAAATGATCTCTTGGGTTGTGTCCATGTAATGATACCGATACTTCAACTTACGCACCATATCGGTATCCATCACTTCCACAAAATCCAGGCGAGTACCATCTTCAAATACAACACGACCACTGATGTAACCTTGTTTTGTGTTGTAAACTTTCTTCTGTAGTTCATAATGACGAATGTCTGGGAACTCCGCAAGCGTCTCTTCGATTTGCGCGAAATACTGCAAAATCACCGCAAACTCTCCAGTCGACGTTGGTTTTCCTTGAGCATCTCGTACAAACCCGCCCATAACATATACGCTTCCCGATCATCTAAATGCCCTTGGCTGAACTCCGCGTAAAAGTCAGCGCTACTTCGTTGATACGCTTGCTCGTACGCTTTGAGTTCTAATTGCAAATTTAGAATCGCTTTGTTAAATTCCTTAATTTGATAAGCGATGATGTCTTGAGCAAACGTTTCTTGATCTGGATGTAATTCGAGTATTCTCTGTAAACGGCGAGCCGTTTGTGGCTGCACATCCAAATGTAAATCTAACATCTGAACCTCCAATTTTTACCAGAAAAATTTGCTTTAACCTTACTATAACAGGCTACCTTTAGGGGATGGTTCACGAGCAAGCAGAATTTGGTTTACACTTTTATTTTGTTTTGAAGATCCCTGTATTTTAAAATAAATGCCTGGCGAATAAATTCGCGGCTACATTTACGAAACCGGCCTTCGCCGGTTAGAACTCAGTCGCCGAAGGGCGACTTCGTAATGGTGGCCGTGGTTTTAACCGCCAGGCCTAGGACAACGATAAAAAAGTGTCAACCTATTTCTGAACCATCCCCGGAAATGTGACTAAAACGTTACTATCTCTCCACTCCAGGATCAGTGGGGAATGCGACGCAAATTTAGCACTAACGATCTCGTTCGTGGTTGTTCTGCGCGCAGGCTCGATTATAATGAAGGCTATGGTGGGTTGCAGGAGGCACAATGTTACACATTGAACGGTTAAGCGCGGAGATCGAAGCGCTGAGCCAGAGCACGACCGAGGGGCGGTCGCGACAGGCGGCGCAGCTTGTGGATGCACGCCAGTGGCTGGCGGAAGCGCCCTCGCCGGATGAGTTACGCGCGCGATTGGCGCACTTAGCGGGGCGGGATGCGGGCTGGCACGGCGCGCTGCCCACGACCGACGCGCCGTTAGATGCCTACGAGCGCGCCGATGAGCATCCAGGGCCGGGCGTGATCCTTGTGGGCGTTGATGGCTCGCAAATCTACCCAGATCGCCACAGCGCCGTGCTCTACTACCTGATCCAGGTCGGAGGCCTGATCTTCCGCTACGATGGCGGCACGCCGACGCCGCGGCAGGAGGCCACGCTCCACTTCAAAAACGAGGATTTGTACGATGAGCTGGGGCTGCTCATCTCCAAATCGGCCATCGGGATGGAACGCGAGGTCCGCGAGGTGGCCTATTTAGCCGATCTCGCTGAGTCCATTCGCGCCACCGACCCAACCGCGCCGCTCTGCGCGCTGACCGACGGCCCGCTTCTGTGGAGCTACGGCGAGCGCCGCAAAGCG
>JAAAOZ010000247.1 GCA_009908585.1 Chloroflexota bacterium | reverse complement strand
CCGCTGACGCCCGCCCACATCCGCAAGAATCAGGCCGAGCGCCTGGGGGCACTGCCGGCGGGCGCTTGGCCCTGCAACACGCTGGGCAACCACGACTCGCCGCGCGTCAAGAGCCGATTTGGGGACGGGGAATACGATGACGCGCTGGCCCGGCTCTCGTTGGCGCTGATGCTCACCCTGCGCGGCACGCCCTTCCTCTACTACGGCGAGGAGATCGGGATGACTAACCGGGCCTTCGATGACCTCGATCTGTTGCAGGATACGTTGGCCCTGCGCCAGTACGAGATCGCCACGGGCGCGGGGATGCCGGAGGCGCAGGCCTTGGCCGCCGTCTGCGAGATAACGCGCGACCGCTGCCGCACGCCGATGCAGTGGGCCGACGCGCCGAACGCCGGCTTCAGCCCCAAGGGCGTGACGCCGTGGCTGCCGGTCCATTCCAATTATGCCGAGGGCGTCAACGTCGCCGCTCAGGAGGAGGATCCCGATTCGATGCTCAACTTCTACCGGCGGATGTTGGCCATTCGCAAGCGGACGCCGGCGCTGATCGCGGGTGAGTACACGCCGTTGTTATCGGAGCACGAGGATTGCTTCTGCTTCCTGCGCGCGACGGAGGCGCAGACGTGCCTCGTGGCGTTGAACTTCTCGGCGGAGGCGCAGGCGCTTTCATTTGAGGGTGAGGGTGGGGGGCTGACGGCGGAGGAACTTATCTTCTCTTCCAACGCGGCGCGCTCGGATGCGGGGGCGGTCGCGGCGCTGGAACTGGCGCCGTTCGAGATTTACATCGCGTCCGTTCGATAGTCGATCAAGTTAAACAATCTACGCCAAAGAACGCAGGAACTCCTCCTGCGTTCTTTGAATTTCTCAGGAGGTGTCCGAATGTAGGTCGGACCTGTGGCCCCAAGGCCCCATGGCCGAGGAATGGGCAGTCCGACCCGGCGGATTACCAATCCGCCCTACATCTATTTCCAGGAGGTGCTTGCTATATGATGAAGATGACAAAATCAACGTGGGCGCGCTGGCTCCGCGCGTGGCTGCCCGCCGTTCTGTGGATGAGCGGGATCTTCTTTCTCTCGGCGCAGAGTTCTCTGCCCAGCCTGGAAACCTCGTGGCGGGATCTGATCCTCAAGAAGACGGGGCACTTTGTGGGGTTCGGCATCCTGACGTGGCTCTACATCCGGGCGTTGGGCTTTTACGGGGTGCCGCTGGGGTGGCGGATTTGGATCGCGTTGGGGATGACGGCGCTCTACGGCGCCAGCGACGAGTTCCACCAGAGCTTCGTGCCGGGGCGCAATCCGGCGCTCACGGATTGGATGATTGATATGGCGGGGGCGCTGGTGGCGGCTCTGGGGATGCGCTGGTTTCTGCCGCATCTTCGCTCCCCTGATTCATCTGATCGGCGGCCACCCGGCGCTCAATCGTGATCGGCCCGAAGCGCTGATCCTGTTGGGCGCTGACCACCTGCTGCTTGACCAACTCCAAGATTGCCTGGAGGGTGACCACGGCCTCGACGCGGGTGGGTTCGCGGCTCAGGAGCTTGTGGAACGAGACCCGCGCCCAATGCGTCAGCCGGTCGCGCACCAGGCGAATCTGCTGCGTGATAGAGATGCGCGGGCGCTGGATCGCGGCCTCTGGGGATGGCCCCTCCGTGGGAAACATCACCTGCTCGGCGGCGGCGTGCAGCGTCTCCGCCGTGATGTCGCCCAAATCTAAGTTCACGCGCTTGGGATGCGGCAGCGGCGCGGTGTAGATGTAGGAGCGGAGTTCGCCGGTGTCTCGCTCGCGGAGCCATTGCGCGGTCTCCTTGTAGCGGCGATAGGCGCGCAATTGACGCACCAACTCGTCGCCGATGTCCTCCTCGTCGCCCTCCTTGGCGGTCGAGGCGGGCGGCTTGGGCAGCAGCGCCTGCGATTTGAGCCACAACAGTTGCGCGGCCACGGCCAGGAAATCGGCGATCATGGCCAGATTCCCCGCCTCGCGCATCGCATCGACCTGCTCCAGGAAATCGTCTGTGACCTGGGCCAGCGCCACCTTCGTGATATCCAACTCTTTCTTGCGGATCAGGCGCAGCAGCAGATCCAGCGGCCCCTCAAACGTCGGGATATGGACCTCGTAGCGGTCGCGCGTCGCGTATTGCAGCTTAGGATTGGTAGCGTCCTGTTCTGCGGTTGTCTCGGTTATCTCGTTCACCTCATTCACATCAATGAAGGATAACCCAAGATGTGGAAATGGCAACCCGCTTGAGACGTATTTCGTATTCCGTATTGCGTGGCGAACTAGTTGCGAGATTCGATTGGTAAGTGAGCAAAGTATACACAACATAATCGCGCAATAAGCTTTCCGGGATACCTGCGAGGGCGCGGCGGGTAACAATACCGGCCACAACACCTGGATTTTTTAGAATCTTCTGGAAATTTGGGATAATTTGTGATATGATTTGTGATAATGAACACCATCGATCCGATGTTGCGGATGTTGATAGAATTGCTCGTCGTGGGCGGGCTGTTGCTGTTGGCCGATCAATGGCTGCATCGCCACCTCCAGGGTGTGATGTTGCTGCTGACCAACGACGAGGAACTGGCCCTGTGGCTCTACGCGATCCTGCTCTTTCCGGGCGTGGCGCTGCACGAATTGAGCCACGCCATCGTCGCCCGCATCTTGGGCGTCGAGATCGGGCGGATCAACGTGCTGCCGCATCGCGTGGGCAAGCGCATCCAACTGGGCTTCGTCCCCGTGCGGGAGACCGATTTTGTGCGCGCGAGCCTCATCGGCGCGGCGCCGCTCGTCTTCGGCGGCCTGGCCGTGATCGCCATCGGGCACTTCGTCTTCGGCACGCCCGATATGATCGCAGCGCTCAGCGCCAGCAACTGGCCCGCCGCCGTGCGCGCGCTGGAGGGGCCACCGAAACGCGTGCTGCTTGCCGTTGGACGCATGCATCTGGCAGAGTTCGCGGCCAATCCGCAGCATCACTACCTGCTCAGGCTGGTGGATCCGCCCGCCGCGCCCCCGGGCTTTCCCGATGCGACCGTGATCGTGGACCGCGGG
>JAAAOZ010000231.1 GCA_009908585.1 Chloroflexota bacterium | reverse complement strand
CCCAATAACGATGCAAAAAAGGTCTGCGATCCCCACAAACGCGCAAATCTTGGCTGCTTTTAGGGCTACTGAGGGGGTTGCCCGGCAAAATCCAAAAGACCCGTTAGTTAAAGCTGTCAGTCATAATTGGAATTGCTGTTTTTAAGTAACGAGGAGGCCAGGGCAAGATGAATCACATACCGGAAATGATGCGAGCGATGGTGTTGGAGGCGCAGGGCGAGCCGTTGCAGGAGCAGACTGTGCCCGTATCCATGCCCGCACCCGAACAGGTGTTGATCCAGATCCATGCGTGCGGCGTCTGTCGCACCGATTTGCACGTCTTAGATGGCGATCTGACCGATCCCAAGTTACCCCTTATCCTGGGGCACGAGATCGTGGGCCGGGTAGCGGCCACCGGCGCGAACGTCGAAGGGCTGGCCCGCGGCGATTGGGTGGGCGTCCCGTGGTTGGGCTACACCGATCAGACGTGCCGCTTCTGCCAACGCGGGCAGGAGAATCTCTGCGAGCAGGCGAAGTTCACGGGCTACACCTTAGATGGCGGTTACGCGGAGTACACCGTGGCCCATCAGCGGTACACCTTTCCGATGCCGGGCGTCACCGATGCGGCGGAGGCCGCGCCGCTGCTCTGCGCGGGCTTGATCGGTTACCGCTCCTATCGGCTCGCCGGCGACCACGTGGAGCGCCTGGGCCTGTACGGCTTCGGCGCGGCGGCGCACATCATCGCGCAGGTGGCGGTCGATCAAGGGCAGGAGGTCTACGCCTTCACCCGGCCCGGCGACGACGAGAAGCAGGCGTTCGCGCGGGATCTGGGCGCGGTCTGGGCCGGTGGCTCCGATGTCCAACCGCCGGAGGCTCTGGACGCGGCGATTATCTTCGCGCCGGTCGGGCCGCTGGTGCCCGCCGCGCTGCGCGCCACGATCAAGGGCGGGACCGTCGTCTGCGCCGGCATCCACATGAGCGACATCCCCAGCTTCCCCTATCGCATTCTCTGGGAGGAGCGCGTGCTGCGCTCCGTGGCGAACCTCACGCGGCGGGATGGCGAGGAGTTCCTGCGCCTGGCGCCCCAAATTCCCGTCAAGACCGATGTGCATCGCTACCCGCTGACGGAGGCCAACGCAGCGCTGGAGGATCTCCGCGCCGGGCGCTTCACGGGCGCGGCGGTGCTGGTGATGCCGTCATATCAACAGAAAGAGGATGAAGAGGGAGACGCCCTCTAAGTTGTGGCCGGCGTCCTCGCCGAGCCACCACGGGTAGGCTTTTTTCAGAGAATGTTTGTATGAGGAGGTGCGCAATGATTGTCACCGATGAGATTCGATTGGAGACGGAGGGCCACACCGATATTCAGGACATCACGCCTCAGATTGAGCAGGCGGTGGCGGCGTCGCAGGTCCACGATGGCACCGTCACGATCTTCTGTCCTGGCTCGACCGGCGGCTTGACGACGATTGAGTACGAGCGCGGCGTCATCACCGATTTGCAGCAGATCTTGGACGAGATGGTCCCGCCCGACCGCGACTATCGCCATCACCTGCGGTGGGGCGATGACAACGGCAGCTCGCACATCCGCGCGGCGCTGATCGGGCCGTCGCTGGTCGCGCCCATCGTCGAGGGCGAGTTGACGCTGGGCGCCTGGCAGCAGATTGTCTTCTTGGACTTCGACACGCGCCCGCGCTCGCGGCGGCTCGTCGTCCAGGTGATGGGGGAGTAATTCACACAACCTTGCGAAGGTTGCGGAAAGATCTCAAAGCAGATAAAATGATTGCGCAACGAGAGATAGCCTGATTAAGAAGTTCCTGATTAACCTTCGCAAGGGTTGGGAACGTCTTAGACTTCGCGCGAAATATGGTATAATCCCTTCGGACGAGGTAAGAAAAGTTGGACGCCTGGCTCGTCTGCATCGACGGGCGTCTTTTATCCGAAAGAATCCGGATAGTGTCTTAAAGTTTTCGCCGCTTGGCCCGCCTGCGAATGAATTCGAGGCTGATACACAAAACCCGTTAAAAACGGGTTGAAACCGCTCGAAAAAGCAACCTCAGTGCGTTTTAACGCACTTTGGATATCAGCCGAGGGTTTCAACCATCGGCGCGGCGCGGTGGCGAACACTCTGTGACAGTAACGAATCCGAAAGAAAAGAAAAAACGAACACAAAGAGGAGTGACATTGTATGAATTTAGTAGGTATTTTGGAGGCGATTAACGCCTGGGCGCAGCAGATCATCCGCACGATGGGGTATCCGGGGCTGGGGTTGGTGATGTTTCTGGAGAACGTCTTCCCGCCGATTCCCTCGGAGTTGGTGTTGCCGTTGGCCGGATGGCTCACATTGGATGGCTCGTTCACGCTGTTCGGCGTGACGGTGGTCGGCGCGATTGGCTCGGTGGCCGGCGCGCTCTTCTTCTACGGGATAGGCATGTGGTTCGACGAGAGCCGTGTCCGCTATCTGCTCCGCCGCTTCGGCAAGTGGTTCCTGCTCTCCGAGGACGATTTCGATGTCGCGCTCACATGGTTTGAGCGCTACGATGAGTATGTCATCTTCTTCGGTCGGATGGTGCCCATCGTCCGCAGCCTGATCTCCGTGCCGGCGGGATTGGCGAGGATGCCGTTGGGCCGCTTCTGCGCCTACACGGCGGTCGGCACGGCGCTGTGGAGCTTCTTACTGGCCTTTGCCGGGCGGCTTTTGGGCGAAAATTGGGCCTTGGTCGCCGAGTTCCTCGATACCTACGAGCACATCGTCATCGCGCTGTCTGTCGTGGCCGGCGTGGCCTTTATCGGATCGCGCCTCTGGCAACTGCGCCGCCGTCAAGTCGAACCGTCCGCGCCGCCGAACTCATGACGTGAGTGGTGGCCGGCGTCTTTTCGTCTTTTGTCCTCCCAGAGGAACTTGCTGAGCCATTGCGGATAGTCCGTAAAACGTATTCCGCAACCGGGTTGAGTACACCTTGTGAATTTGCTAATTGAATCTTGCAACTAGGTCATTACGGAACACGGAACACGGAATACGAAATACGAAATACGTTATCAAGTCCTAAAAGACGTTCGCAGAAC
>JAAAOZ010000241.1 GCA_009908585.1 Chloroflexota bacterium | reverse complement strand
ATAGCGCAGACCGGCGGCCTCCTCCAATCGGTTGTGCGGCGCCATCGCCTGATCCTGATGGAGCACCAACCAGAGCACGTGACATCCCTCCTGCTCCAGGCCATCGTAGTACGCCCCCGGCTGGTAGGCATCCGCGCGGAAGCGGTAGACGGGCGCGGCGCCCGCGTAGTAGCGGTTGATGGGCCGATGGATGTAATCCGCGAAGCCGACGATGCAATCATCGGGGCGCGCGTGCGCTTCCAGATAAGCAGCGGCCGCGCGCCAATTCGTGCGCTGGTACATCGGCTGGGTGAGGATGCGCACGTTGGCCCAGCCCGCGACGATCACCATCCCGATGAGGCCACCCCAGATCAGGGGCCGCCAGAGGCGACGCAGCGCCTCCAACGCGAGCGCCAACGTTATCACAAAGAAAGGGAACGTGGCGCTCAGATATTTCGGCGAGAAAACGGGCACGCGGAGCGAGACCGGATAGAAGATCGCGATGGGCAGCGTCATCAAGCCCGTGAGCCACAGGCCGCGCCGCCACCCGCGTCGCCAGGCCTCGAAGGCGCCGAGCAAGACCAGCAACGCGACGGGCCACAATAAGCGTGGGCGCGCCGGATACGTCATATCGTTCATCGAGATGCGCAACACGTACTCCGACGCGATATCCCGGAGCATGCCGGACAGCGACACGAAGCCCTTGCTGATGTCGCGCATCTCAAACCGAGGCAGCAGCCGCAGCGCAAAATTGACCACCGGCAGATAGGGCAGCGCGACCAAGACCATCGTGATCAGATAACTGCGGAGCTTTTTGGGCCGCCGCAGCGTGGTGAACACGGTGACGATCCCCTGCGCGGCGATGGCGAACGCGCCGAAGAAGTGGCTGTAGCCCAGCAGATTGATGGTGATCCCGTAGGCGAGCCACGCTGGCCAGCGGCGCGGCAGCGGGCGCAGCGCTTTGATGAGAAAGAGCGTCGCGAAGGAGGCGAGCATCATGTGGAGGGCGTACATCTTGGCCTCTTGGGCGAACCAGATGGCAAACGGCGAGATGGCGAAGAGCAGCCCCGTCCAGCCCGCCACGCGATCATCGAACCACGCGCGGGCGATTCGCCACATCACCGCCACGGTCAGCACCGAGGCAAGATCGGAGAAGTAGCGCAGCGCAAAGTCGCTGCCCCCCGCGAGCTGGCGCCATCCCCACAGGAGCAGGAAGTAGAGCGGGCCGTTGTGCTCCGGCGAGATGATCAGGCGGACGGTCTCCATCAAGGGATTGTCGATGAAGTAGACGGTATGCACTTCATCTATCCAGAAGGATTGCCAATCTAACGAGAAGGTACGCACGAGATAGGCCAGGCCCACCACCAACAGCGGGATTTTCCAATGTCGTATTTGTCGCGTCATAGACGAGCCCCCTGAAAGAAGGAAATTATCTCACGCCAAGACGCAAAGTCGCAAAGATTTTCAAGATTAGAAAGGTCAGCATTAATCTGGACACAAAGCATCACCGAGAAGGCACAGAGAGGCACGGAGAAAGGAAATTCTCTGCGTATCTCTGTGAAGAACTCCGTGAGGCTCTGTGTATAGATAGGTCTTAACCTTGTTTTTCTTAGATAGTTCCAGAAATTAAAACCTCTCAAACCAGACATTTTTCCCTCGAAGAACTGATCGTTTTTGGAAGGTTTATTTTTTTGGAACGGCCTTAGCACCTTGGCGCCTTTGCGAGATGCTATTAGTTCTTTCTGTTGAGTCATAGTTCTGTCGTTCATAGCAGCCCGATTATAACGCACCCGCATGGAGTAATCAAGGGAGGATCACCTCCGGCAGGGCGCCGGCTTGGGGATGCGGGCGAACGATGACGTGCTGCGGATGATCGGGGATCGCCCGGAGGTGCTTCTTCAGGAAGATGGGGTAGAGTTCGGTCGCCGGAAGCTGATCCAACGGCAGCCAGCGGAAGATCAAGGGCAGGCCAAATTCGTCGCCGTAGAATGGGCCTGCAGCGCGGCGCACTGGCGCCTCCAGCGGCAGCGTCATCCAGAAATAGAGGGCGAGTTCGTGGCAGGCATAGCCCTCGTAGGTGAAGAAATTCTCCACGATCCAGAGCAGGCGGCCCACCTCCACTTGGATGCCCAACTCCTCCTGCATCTCGCGGGCCAACGCCTCGCTCGCGATCTCGCCCATCTCGACGCGCCCGCCGGGCAGCGCCCAGAAGTCATCGTCCTCAGAGCGATGAATCAGCACGCGGTCACGATCCACGGCCACGCCGGCCGTCCGGTAGATAAAGCGGCGGTCTGTGCGTTCTATTTGAAGCATCGAGGCGTTATCCATTTGCCCATCGCCTCCTACGTTGGGGCCGGCGTCCCGCCGTGCCCCTCGCCGTGCCCCTCAAGGGAGCGACGCAGGTAACTATAGAGGCCCGCGCCGACGAGGATGAGCCAGGCGGCCATCGCGGCCAGGCCGAGGCCCAGGCGCAGGGAGTGTGGGAAGAATCGCATCTCGACGCGGTGCTCGCCCGGCGGGACGATCACGCCCCGGAAGATGCCGTCGGTCTTGTAGATCGGCGCGGGCGCGCCATCCACCCACGCGCGCCAGCCGGGATAGCCCATATCCGAAAGGATCAGCAGCGCGCGCTCGGAGGTCGTCACGCCGAAGGTCGCGCGGTTGGGACGGTAGGCCCACACTTCAATCGTACCAGGAGCGCCCGTCTCCGCGCCCGTGCTCTCCAAATCCGGGCCGCCCTCGACGGTCGCCACGCGCGCCGGGTCGAACTCCGCCGCGAAGATGATCTCGTTGGCAGCCTCGATGGACGGGACCGGCGCCGTATCGTAGACGAGCCAGACGCGGTTCATCGCGTTAGTGTTAAGGTGCAGGTCAATCGTGGCGTCCTCCTCGAAGACGGGCCAGATGCCCTCGCCGCCGGGCTGCGCGCCCTTCGGCACGACGATGTACTTGCAGCCGAAGAGTTGATAGGCGGGCGCGCCCTTGTGCGGCACGGCCCAGTAGAATTGCGTATAGGAGAAGAGTTCCATCGGATTGCCGGAGCCTTGCGGGCACTCAAAGCCCGCCGC
>JAAAOZ010000172.1 GCA_009908585.1 Chloroflexota bacterium | reverse complement strand
AAGGTAGTTCCAGAAATTAAAACCTCCCAAACCTGATGTTTTTCCCTCTGAAAACTCCCCGTTTTTGGGAGACTTATTTTCTTGGAACGGCCTAAATCAAAAGTGGAGGTCTGCTTGACGCTGTTGGATAGCTTAGGCATGGGGGGATTAGGGGCTATGCATCGGGAGCCAGATATAGAATTTGCTGCCGGGACAGGTCTCTTCATCGTGGCCGGCGCTCTCTACCCAGATGCGCCCGCCGTGCGCCTCGATGATGCCGCGCGCAATCGCCAATCCCAGGCCAGGGCCGCCGCCCTTGAATCGGGTGCGTCCGGAGGAGTGCACGGCCACTTCACCCATCTGATAGAATTTCTCGAAGATCAACTCCTGATGTTCGGGGTCGATGCCGATGCCGGTGTCCTCAACGGTGATTTCGACGATGGGCGTTTCATCCTCGACTCTGATGACTTGGCCGGCGATGTGGATCTTGCCGCCATCGGGTGTGTATTTGATCGCGTTGCCGATGACGTTGCGCAGCACCTTTTGGATCAAGCCCCCATCGGCCTTGATCTCCGGTAAATCGTAGATGCCCTCCGTCGTCAACGTGATCTGCCGTTCCTCCAAAGCGGCGGCGAAGGAGCGATAGATCGGCTCATATTCATCCCCGATGGACATCGGGCGCTTGACCATATTGAGCGCTTGGTTGTCGATCATCGCCACATCCAACATACTGTTGACGATGCCGTGCATACGCTCGGTGCCGTCGACGATGCCGTGGAGGAACGGATTGGTTGTGTCGCTGCTGGCTAAGTTCTTGAGCATCTGGCTGTAGCCTTTGATGACCGTTAGCGGGGTGCGCAACTCGTGCGCCACCACGCGGATGAAATCGGACTTGTTCTGATCCATCTTCTCCAGCGTCTTGTAGGCGTGATTCAGTTCCTCGGTGCGGGCCTGCACGCGCAACTCCAGCTCCTCGTTGAACTCGCGGATCTCCTCGTAGAGATGGGCGTTTTCCAAGGCGATGGCCGCCTGGCCGGCGAAGGCTAGGACCAACTGCGCATCCTCGGAGGAGAAGGCGTTGACCTCCTTGCGCGTCAGCGAGATCATGCCGATCACGCGATCCTTGGCGATGAGTGGCACGCCCATCCACGAGTGATGTCGCTCCAGATCATGAAGCTGTTGGAAGCGCGGGTCATCTAACGTGTCCTTGATGATGAGAGGTTCATGGGTGCTGGCAATTTTCTCAAAGACATCCCCCTCGCGGATGAGGACCGTGCCCCCTTTGCTTTGATGGTTAAGGGGGAAGCCGCGCTGCGCGATGCTGCGCAGGGTGTCGCCTTCCTGGATCATCACGGAGCCGCGGGCATACGGCACAACGTCGGCTAACTCTTCCAAGATGCGGGCGGGCACCTTGTGCAGATCCAAGCTGCTGGAGAGCACGCGCCCGGTTTGCTCAAGCGACTCGGCCAGTTGGCGGCGGCGCTGCTCGGAGGTGTATAGCTGGGCATTGCGGATGGCGACTGCGAGTTGGTTGGCGAGCGCCTGCATCACGGAGCGATCGTCCTCGTCGAAGGCGGCAATGACTTGGGATTGAATATCCAACACGCCAATCGTCTGCTTGCCGATTTGCAGGGGGAGCGCCAACGCGGAGCGCGTGTGAGGCAACTCATCAATTGAAAAGTAATCGGCGATATTGTGGACATCGTTCACTGTGCGGACATTGCCGCTCTCGAAGACACTGACGAGGATGCTGGGCGAGGATAGTGGAATGTGCAGCCCTCCCAGCCGTTGGCGTTCGAGATGTTCGTAGGCCGTGCGTATGCCGGCCTGGAGGACAAGCGTATCATCTTGTTCATGAGGTCGCCACACGCCGACAAAATAGTATCCGAAGTTCTCCTGGATCAGATCCACCACCTCGGAGAGCAAAATATCTATCTTGAGGATCGAGGTGATCTGCTGGCCCACCTTGTTGCTGGTCTCCAGCGCGCGATTCGTCGTCTCTAGCTCCCGATAGAGCCACTTTCGCTCTTCGAGCGCTTTGCTCAACTCCTCCTTGTTCTGCCAGAATTCATCCACGCGCCGCCGCATCTGGATGTAGCTCTCGGCGGAGAGAGAGGCAGTTTTGTACAGGCTGCCGGCGGTGAGGTTGGCGATCCCCGTGGAGGCAGCAGCCAGGACCAGGGCAAACATGAGGGTGTATCCATTCACCTGCGCCGCCACAGCGACGGGGATGGTGAGGATGAAGGCGATAGCGGTGAAGATCAAGGCAGAGGTGGCTGGCAGGAAGAGGCCCGCCGTCGAGGCGACCAACGTCAAGATGAAGGGCGCACTTTCACGGAATGCGGTGCCGCCGACGGTGGTGTCGTTGCCGAGCATAAAGACCAACATCGCGAGGACGAAGCCGGAGAGATAGACGTAAACCGCCTCGATGTATTTCTCTTTGTTGCGCAATAGATATTTGGCCAGCCAGTTAAAGCTGGCGATGATGGCAAAGGGGGTGAAAGTCCAGTAATGAATGGCGCTGAAATTGCCGAATCGAGGCGCCGCCGTGGTCAACGTGAGAAGGCCGATGATAGGGATGCCCCACGTTAACTTAATCAGCGTGTGAAGATAACCTTCTCGCATGTCGTGGATGTAGTCGACGGATGATGGTGCATGATTTAGTTCGTTCACCAGTCGCTCCTAAGCGTTCAACAACAACCTCGATTATCCCGCTCCGTTATGGATTATTCGACCATACTTTATCCATATCATCTGATAGCTCTTTATAGGCCACCTTGCCCCCCGATGTGGCTAAATCGGCGGCGCGGGAGAGCGTCTCTTTGGCCTCCTGGGTGCGCCCTTGGGCGATGTAAATGCGCCCCAAGGTGTGCAGCGCGCGTGCTTGATCAATCTCACTCTCCGCCCAGTTGAGGGCGTATTGCGCCACCTGCTCGGCTTCGACCAGCCGCTCGGACATAGTGTCGGCGTAGAAGCGGGCCAGCGCGTTCAAGACCTCGAAGTTATACGGCGCCAGCTCCCGCGCGTAGAGCAGGTCCCCGTGGGCGGCTTCGATGGCGGGCGGCGATTGGC
>JAAAOZ010000037.1 GCA_009908585.1 Chloroflexota bacterium | reverse complement strand
CTGTGTAGCCCGCGCGCCAGTTGGCGAGGCGATAGGGGGCCGCAGTACAGAGCGCGTTGTTGCCCATCAGGTTGTTGGTGTTCTGATTGGCTGCTCCATAGATGATGCCACTTCCATAGGAGTCGGAGATTACATTGCGATTGATGGCCAGGCCGCCAAACATGCTCGATTCCATCGCTTGAACGTAGACGGCGGCCCGATAGGTGGCGTTGGTGGCTGCGCCGTTATTGAAGATATGATTGTGTTCAACTTGAGCGCTACGTGTTTGCGCCGTGATCACGAGGCTGGCTTCTGCTCCTGTACCAAGCGCCGTGCTGTAGATTTGGTTAGCCTGGATCACAGCGGCGTTTTCACTTTCTAGAACTATGCCTGCGCCCTGTCCTGCGTAAATGATATTGCCGTGCACCTCGTTCTCGGAGCCTTCCTCGAGGTGGATACCATCATACTGAAAGTTGTAGAGCGTGTTGGTGAGAATTTGATCTTGCAGGTTAGAGGTATCTCCACGCACCAGCGCGATCCCGTACCCGTCCAGGTCATGGAGATGGTTGTCGCGGATGATCGTGCGTCCGGTTTCGTTCAAGTGGATGCCATGTTGGCAGTTGTGGATGTCGTTCTCGGCGATGAGCGAGAAGCCTGTGTTGCCAACAATAGCCCCACCGATTTCACTCGGTGTATTGAATCCGTTATAGCGGAAGTGGGTGTGTTGAATATCCAGGTTGCGTCGTCCGTCGGGGCGAATGCCTACACAGGCATATTCAATGAGCGCGTGGTGAATCGTGATGCCGGGGCCATTATCTGAGTTGATCAGAATGCCATTCCAATCGCAGGGAGCCTGGGTTCCCGCTGGCGCAGCCGAGGTGAATGTGATGGGCTGGTCGCTGGTGCCGATGGCCGTCAGGTCTGCAAGCTGGTTTACTTGCAGCCGCGCGTCGGGATCAAGGAAAATCCACACACCGGGGGAGATGGTCAGGTGGGCCGGCTCTTGGATGGAAACCGTGCTGGTGATGATATGATAGCAAGCGGCATCCCAGGTTGTATCTGTCGTGATGTCTTGGTCGATGATGGTGCAAGTATTAGGGTCGGGAGCCGCAAGTGCCGAGTGGCGTGGAGGAATAAGAAATTCCAGCAGTCCAAATATGATGATGGACGTGATTGTTAGAGTTCCGATTATCAAACCTACCCGCCTGTTCATTGAGACCCTCCTTACATAACATAACATATAGGCTCATATAGGAAATTAGGTGAAATCAACCCTCGTTCATCTAGCGGTTTAATTGGGACACGGAGCATCACCGAGAAGGCACAGAGAAGCACAGAGAAATGATTCTCTCTATGTATCTCCGTGAAAAACTCCGTGAAACTCAGTGTAACGAGAGTATGATCATCATTCGCACCCAATTTCACCTAAAAACCAATAAGAGCCTAACATATAAATAGCCATATATTCATCCTAGTGCGAAAATGAACTTTGAGAGTTAAAGTACGATTACAAATGCATTATTGTTTTCTTTGATTTTTATGTGAATTGCGCCGGTAGATTTAAGAGAGACAGGAGGTCCTATGTCCGCTGATGTGCCGTTTCCCGTGTACAAAGTGCTGTTGAAAGAGGATCGCCTCGGTGAGCGCGTCGCTGCTGCGGAGGCCGCGCTCCACGATTGTCATCTCTGCGGCCGCGATTGTGGCATCGACCGCACCGAGCGCGCCGGGCCGTGCCGCATCCAGGATAAGATCTATGTGGCAAGCTTCGGGCCGCATTTTGGAGAGGAGAATCCGTTGCGGGGATTGTGCGGCTCCGGCACGATCTTCTTCGCCGGCTGTAATCTGCACTGCATCTACTGCCAGAATTACGACATCAGCCAGCGGGTGACCGGATCGGTGACGCCGCCGCAGGCGCTCGCCTCGATGATGCTGAACCTTCAGGAGCAGGGCTGTCACAATATCAACTTGGTTTCGCCCACGCACGTCGCCTCGCACATCGTCCCCGGTTTGGCGCTGGCGATTCAAGCGGGGCTGGAGATTCCCATCGTCTACAATACCGGCGGTTACGATGCGCCGCAGGCCTTAGCTTTGATGGGTGGTCTGGTCGATATCTACATGCCGGATATGAAATACGCCGATCCTGACGTGGGACGCCGCTTCTCGGCGGCGCCCGATTATCCGGCGGTCAATCGCGCCGCCGTGCGCGAGATGCACCAGCAGGTCGGCGATCTGATCTTGGACGAGCACGGTGTGGCGCGTCGCGGCCTGCTGGTGCGCCATCTGGTGCTGCCGAATGGACTGGCCGGCGCCGCCGAGATCGTCCGGTTTCTGGCAGAGGAGATCTCGCCTGATACCTACGTCAATATCATGCGGCAATATCGCCCGGCCTACGAGGCCTGGGAATGCGAATCGCTGGATCGGCGCATCACCGTTGCCGAGTATCAGGCCGCCGTCCAGGCTGCCAAGGATGCCGGCCTGTATCGTTTCGACCGGCGATAGGCTTTCTGGTTTGGTGCGTTTGACAAAGCCGAAAATTTTAACTACAATGAAAGACACCTCTTAGTAACGTAGCGGGATGGAATTACTGGCGTCAACCAAGTTTTGCCTCTAAATGGGTGGCGCCTTTTGTTCTTGGGCGTTATGGACGCAGCAGAGCTAGGCATGCGCTTCACATCCTCGTGAAGTAAAGCTTATTGGGGAGAAATCACCGTTGGCTTTGGGCAATGAAGGTTAAGGATTGCGTGTTCTCATTCTTAGCGGCTTCAAATGCGCTATCGAAAAATGGCAATGTCGCTGCGATGGTTACCCCATGTCACGATGCTATCAAGCTGCCCCGATCAGATCGTGGGCAGCTTCGCGCTTTTCATATCCCTGTGCGATCTGTAAGCCGTCCGGTGTGGCAAGCTTTGCCCCGAACCGAGACGCCGGCGCGCGTGTTGGGCGCGTTTCGGCGCGTGATCGATCTGCTCGCGGAGTGGTTCGGATCGTACGGGCTCGAGGTCGAGGTGCAGGAGCTCGAGCTCCTGCTCCACGAGCCGGTCGATGCGACCGTGCAGGTGTTGCCGACCGGCGGG
>JAAAOZ010000045.1 GCA_009908585.1 Chloroflexota bacterium | reverse complement strand
ATGGCTGAAACAGTGTATTTCGATCTGGTATCGCCCGAGCGGCGGCTGATGTCGGCGGACGTGACCGAAGTGAGGATCCCCGGCGCCGAAGGCGACCTGACGGCCATGGCCCAGCACAGCCCGCTCATCACCACGCTGCGTCCCGGGCTGGTCAAGTCCGTCGGGCCGGACGGCGAGGCGGTGATGTTTGCCTGGACTTGGCGGGTGGAGACGGACGTATGGGCATCGGCGATCTACGGATGGCGTGGCGAGGGTGAGCCAAAGCGTCTTGCTATGGGATCGTCTCCCCAATGGCAGCTGGGGGCGCCGTCGTCCCCCTAAAATCACCGAGATGAATTATTCTAAAACTCCTGCCATCGAGCAAGTTCGCTCGGTGGCGGTTTTGTTGTGGGGTGATCCTGGCAAGTCTTACAGTAGACAACCTCCCTTGCTTTTGGTAAACTATAATTGTTGTCAGAAATTGATTACACAAGGGAGGGTAGATGACGATTCACGTCGTGATTGCCGACGACCATCCCGTGACGCGCGCGGGGATCAGCACAATCCTGGCAGCCGCGCCGGACATCGACGTCATAGGCGCGGCCAAAGATGGCCGGGAAGCGCAGGAGTTGGTGAAAGCGCTCCAGCCAGATATTCTGCTGTTGGACCTGGTGATGCCCGGTCCCAGGCCCGCTGACATCGAGCGCTGGGTGCGTCACAACCACCCGGAGACCATCACGTTGATCCTGACCGCCCACGACCGCGACTACTATCTGGCGGAGACCGTCAAAGCCGGCGCCGCGGGCTTTCTCACCAAGGAAAAAGCCCCCCAGCAACTGATCGCGGCGATCCGACGGGCGGCGCAGGGCGATGTGCTATGGACGCCGGATCAGTTGGCGCGGATTCAGGCCTGGGATAAGGATGTGAAGGCGCGCTGGCAGCGCCTGACGAAACGGGAGCGAGAAACCCTGGTTTGGATGGCCGAGGGAAAGACCACAGCGCACATTGCGGAAGCCTTGGTTATCACCGAAAACACCGTGCGTACCCACGTCGGGAACCTGTTGGGCAAGTTGAAGCTGGCGTCTCGCGAAGCAGCTATCGCGTGGGCTTGGAAGCACGGCTTTATCGAAGACGAGACCGACGCCGAGGGCGCCGGATAAGCGCATCTGGTCGGAGCGACCAGAAAAAAATGGTCGCTCCGGTGATGACAAACCTCCGAGCGTATGTTAGGATGAGCGTTGTGGGTAAACTTCAGTTAACCGTAAGGAGGTTAAGATGTATAGGAATTTCAAGTTGTTCTCGGTGTTCGCGTTAGTGGTGCTGTTGTTGAGCGTTGGATCGGCAGTGGCTCAAGAACTACCAGGAGATTCCTTCTTGATGGAAAGTGGTAGTCCTACGGCCGAGTAGATCGATACTGATTATCCTGTTGGTCATGCTGCGAGGGATATTGGCGTCAGAGCATATGATGTGACTCGAAGCCAAAACGGATTTTCTGTATTTTTTCTGCATAAAGATAATTCTAGACAAGGGGCATTGACAATCAAGGGATTCGGCGAAGGTGATGGGATTTTTATGGAGCTTCGGCGAAGTAATGAGGTGTTAGCAGTAACATGGAACAGAAATATCGGCGATTTCACTCTAGATGCCGAGGAGCGATCTGCTCATTTCTGGATTAAGGAGCGGAAATGGGTTACAGATGACGAAGCGTCATGGCAAATTCTCGGGAAATACAAGTCGGACATTGAACTCATGATTGCTATAGCTCTAGACTTCACATCAACAGCCCCAGAATCTAAGTTGGAGAGTGATTGTGGTAGAGGTGATGTCTCTTGCAGTAATCCATCCTCCATTACCGGAGGTTCAGGTACTCCCTGTGATTACTCGCTGCAAATCCGTAAGATGTGCATAGGGGAAGCCAAATCGATTGCATGCTGGTGCGCAAAGAAAGAAGTAACTCGATGGTGCTGCAACTCTGCTTGCTGGGGATGCTGCGACTGGATGAGCCAACATTGTGATTGCGCCTGCCTCATCGAGGATTACTTTTGCGAATGTGCGATAACTGGTTTCCCTTGTAAGGTGGACTGAAGGGTAGCGCAAGCATCAAATAGAAGGTATTTATGCTTATGGTGTCAGCCTATTCAATGGTCTGGCACCTGTCGAGTTAGCATAAATTTTCATAGCGAAATTAGGATTTGCGGAAAAGGAGGTAACGAATTTGTTAGCAATGGAAGCAATTGTGATCGTTATCTACATAGCGATATACATAGCTATATCGGCTCTTATATTAGTGATGATTTGGCGCTTGGTTCGCGCCGTGGAGATAATTGTCAATAAACTTGATCAGGAATGAGGTATTCTAGATCGAGACTTTTGACGGCATCAACCTGGTGAACGATGGCGCTGGCAGCGCCTGACGAAACGGGAGCGAGAAACCCTGGGTTGGATGGCCGAGGGAAAGACCACGGCGCAAATTGCTGAAGCCCTGGTCGTCACTGAAAACACCGTGCGCACCCACGTCGGAAACCTGTTGGGTAAAGTAGTTGCAAAATTTAAAACCTCCCAAACCTGATGCTTTCTCCTCAGAAAACTGACCGTTTTTGGGAGACTTATTTTCTTGGAACGGCCTAAGCTATCGCTGGCGTCTCGCGAAGCAGCCATCGCGTGGGCTTGGAAGCACGGCTTTATCGAAGACGAGACCGACGCCGAGGGCGCCGAGTAGCCGGGGATTTCAATCCTCGGCGAGGTGCGCGGCGGGACGCTTTCCGACAATCAGCCGTCGCTCCCCTCGTAGACTATAAATAAGGTCCGGTTTCTCTCCAGTGGGAAGTTTTTCTTCTTACTGGGGAGAAACTGGATAATGAGAGAGAAGAGAAATGATCACATTCACTATACGGCGTATGAGCCTTATCGCTGTGCTTTTGCTCTTCAGTCAGGCTTTTGTCGCTTGCCTCCCTGGAACAAGCGGCCAGCAATATTCCCCAGAAGCCAGGCAACGGCCATCCTTCATCCGAGATGTAATTGTACACCAACAATTTTCTGAGGACGTTGCACTGGACGAAGTCCCTTCTGGGGTTCAG
>JAAAOZ010000046.1 GCA_009908585.1 Chloroflexota bacterium | reverse complement strand
AGCCACAATGGTAAACCACATTTGAGGCGTCGTGAAACTCACCTTGGCAGTTTTGGCCCTAGCGGGAGGCCAAAACTGCATCTTCAAGAGCCTAAATTCTGCCCCCGGCAAATCTTGAGTTTGCCAACTCGGCCCGTCTATCTATAATGGAAGATGATTGTCTTAAAAATTACAACTCAACTAAACCACCCTAAGGAGTGCTAGATGCCAGCGATAGAAGTTAGCTCTGGAATTTACTGGATCGGAGTGAACGACCGCACGACCGATCTCTTTGAAGGACTATGGCCCATCACCAGCGAGGGCGTCTCCTACAACGCCTACGTGATCGATGGCGAGAAGAAGGTCTTGGTCGACTTAGCCAAGGATATGAAGGGCGACGCGCTCTTGGCCCAAATCGCAGAGATCGTCGATCCCCAAGCGTTGGATTACATCGTGATCAACCACATGGAGCCGGATCATACCGGCGTGCTGCGCACGTTCCATCGCCTCGCGCCCGACATCAACGTGCTCGCATCGCCCCGGGCGGAGAAGATGCTCTCCAGTTTCTACCAGATCGAAAGCAACGTTCATTTCGTGGAGGATGGCGAGACCTTGGACTTAGGTTCGCACGAACTGGTCTTCTATCACACGCCGATGGTGCATTGGCCGGAGACCATCATGACCTACGAATCAAGCCAGAAGGTGCTCTTTAGTTGCGACGCCTTCGGCGGCTACGGCGCGTTGCAGGGCGCAATCTTCGACAGTGATTGCAAGAGCCTGCGCTTCTACGAGGATGAAGCGCTGCGCTATTACGCCAACATCGTCTCGCTCTTCGCCAAGCCCGTCCTCAAGGCCATCGCCAAGTTGGCGGAGGTGGAGATTGACGTCGTCGCTCCCTCACACGGCCTGATCTGGCGCGAGCACCCCGAGCGGATCATCGAACTGTACAAGAAGTGGGCGGAGTACGCGACCGTCGGCCCGGAGCTGGGCGTGACGCTGGTCTACGGCACGATGTACGGCAATACCGAGGTGATGGTCGATGCGGTGGCGCAGGGCATAGCTCAAGCCAACGTGCCGGTGAATATCTTCGACGTGCGCCACAATCACGCCAGCTACATCCTACCCTCAATCTATGCGCGAAAGGGCGTCTTGGTCGGCGCCCCAACCTACGAGGGCGAACTTTTCCCGCCGATGGCCCACCTGCTGGACATCATCAAGCGCAAGCGAATTCGCAATCGCATGGTCAGCTACTTCGGCAGCTACGGCTGGAGTGGCGGCGCACGACGCGAGTTGGAAACGTGGGCCGAAGAGCTTCGCTGGGAGGTGGCAGAGGCCTGGGAATTCCCCGGCAGCCCTACCAACGAAGCGCTAGACAAGGGCGTCAAGTTGGGGTATCGCTTCGCGCAGGCCGTCAAAGATAGCATGTAGCAATCCACAGACGGCAGAGTTGGCATAGTAGGCGAGAATACCCCACAGGAAGTTTGTGGGGTATTTTAGCTTGAGGGAGCTTGGGAATTCGAAGCAGATCGACCGAGAAAATCGCTCTCGGTGCCCTGGAGCGTGCTCAACCAAGTTCAAGGCAAACGAAGTTGGGGCTGATGTGCGCGATAAATTGCTTAGCGTGCAATCTCGTGTATCTTGGATATCTTAGAACCGCTCCGTTTGAGCTTAAAGCCAGCTTGACACTTACCTTTTCTATGGGTAGGATAAACTAATTGGAAGAACCAAGGTAGTTCCAGGATTTAAAACCTCCCAAACTTGGGGCTCTTTCCTCAGAAAACCACTTGTTTTTGGGAGGTTTATTTTCTTGGAACGGCCCAAAAGGGGGTGATAAATAGAAGCCAGAAAATAACAGACGTACCCATTTACTTCGATTAGAATCTTTTAGAACCTTAGACAGGAGGAGAATTACGATGAAACACAAGTGGTTGTATGTCCCCATAGTTTTAACCCTAGTCCTTTCGTTCGCGCTGACGGCCTGTGGCGGTACGCCAGAGCCGACCGAAGCACCAACAGAGGAAATGACCGAAGAAGCAACGGAAGAACCGACTGAGGAACCGACGGAAGAACCCACGCCGGAAGAAGCAAGCAAGTGGGATGCTATCCAAGAAGAGGGCACGTTGGTCGTCGGCACCTCAGCGGATTATCCGCCCTTCGAGTTCGTCAACGAGGACAACGAGTACGACGGCTTTGATATGGCCCTGATCCGCGAGGTTGGGGATCGCCTGGGCTTGGAGATCGAGATTCAGGATATCTCCTTTGACGGCCTGATCGCGGCGCTGAAGGCGGATCAGATCGACGCCATTATCGCGGCGATGTCCGCCACCCCGGAGCGCGAGGAAGAGGTCGATTTCACGATGAACTACTACATCGGCACGGACGCGATTCTGATCCGCGAAGGCGCCGACATCACCATCGAAGAACCGGGCGACATGGCCGGCTACAAAATCGGCGTGCAGGCCGGCACCATCCACGAGGAGTGGGTCCAGACGAACCTGATCGAGACCGGTGAGATGGATGAGGCCGATCTCTCGCGCTATGATCGCGCCGAGTTGGTCATCTCCGATCTGAAGAACGGGCGCATCGAGGTCGTGGCGATGGACTACTTCGCCGCCAAGGCCTATGTCGAGCAGGGCGGCATCGAGATGGCGCTGGAGGAGAACCTCTCCGGCGAGAATATGTCCATCGCCGTCAAGGAAGGCCAAACCGAGCTACGAAAGCAGCTCAATGACGTCATCCAGGAGATGTGGGATGATGGCACGGTCGAACAGTTGGCTGAGGAGTATCTCGGCGGCGAGGCCATCGAAGAGGAAGCTGAGGGGGATGAGGTCACCGGCCCGGTTTGGGAGAAGGTACAGGAGGAAGGCAAGTTGGTCGTTGGCACCTCGGCGGATTATCCGCCCTTCGAGTTTGTCAATGAGGACAACGAGTACGACGGCTTCGATATGGTCCTGATCCAAGAGGTCGGAGATCGATTGGGCCTGAAGGTCGAGATTCAGGATATCTCCTTCGACGGCCTGATCGCGGCGTTGAAGGCGGAGCAGATCGACGCCATTATCGCGGCGATGTCCGCCACCCCGGAGC
>JAAAOZ010000024.1 GCA_009908585.1 Chloroflexota bacterium | reverse complement strand
CTGCGCCTGCTGGGGATCTGATAAAAGCTCCTCGATTGCTGCTGTCAGCCGCTGAACATCGCCGGGAGGCACCAAACGCCCTATCTCCTCCGAAGTGATGACCTGGACAGTACCGGACACCTCGGACGCCACCACCGGCAGCCCGGTGGCCATTGCCTCTAAGAGCGCCATGGACAAGCCTTCCCATAAAGAAGGCAAGACGAAGAGATCGCTGGCGGCCAGCAGCGCCGGCACGTCGCGGCGATTGCCCAGAAAATGGACGTGCGAATCCATACGCAACGCTGACGCCTGCGCCGCCAAGGCCTCCCGCAAGGCGCCATCTCCAATGAAGAGCACATGTGCGAACGGGTGTTGCGCCACAATGGAAGGCATCGCCTGGATTACGTACTCGTGCCCCTTGCCCTCCTTCAATGTGCCAACCACCGCGATCAAACGCGCGGCCTCATCCAGGCCCAGCTCGTTGCGTATCCACGTCTTATCAACGGGCTGTTCGTACCTCTCGACATCCACCCCATTGCAGATGACCATGACTTTATGGGGGAGGGGACGGATCGTCGCCATAATAGCTTCTTTAACCTGGTCAGAAACCGCGATAAAGCCATCGACACAGCGGGAGGCTAATCTATATAGCAGGTGATGGATATATCGTTTCGGGCCTAATAGCCACATGTGGCTGGACAGATGCGATTTCGCCAGCATAAATTTGGCACTGTGAAACGTCCACAGGACGGCGCGGACGGAGGTCGTGTATTTCAGAAACAAGACGAGAAAATCGAGCGTGCGCAACAAATGCGTCTGCACCACATCGACGTCATATTCCCTGACGATGTTAGTCAGCGTGCGCCAGATGCGTATCATATCCGCGAGGAACCAAGGAAAAGCAAGAATGCTGTAGCGCCGATCGGGCAATATCTGCACTATCTCCTGACGCAATGGGCCATCTCTAAAGGCGCAGACGACGGGGCGGGCTTCCGCCGAATCCATGTATTTCACCAGCGTCCGAACGACCTCTTGGGCGCCGCCGATGTCTAGATCGCTGATAATCTGCAATACGCTGATCGGTTCGTTAGGGCCTTGCGAGGTGATCATCTTGAAAATCCGTCTGTTATTGTATTCGGGGCGAAATTAACGAGCCACAGTCGTACCCAATTTGGCAAACCGAAATCTTCGGGCCGGAGATACGCCTGCACCATATTAGCCACCAACCCCAGCGAAAACCACCAAGTACCGATAGAATACCAGAAGAATCGGGCGCCTATGATCTGCGTGGCAATCAGGTAAAAAACTACCGATAGCCAGATCATAACGAGCAAACGACGACTCCAAAACCCCTCGCGTGGCAAACGGGGGAACACTTTGATTGTCCATCTGAGCCACCAGACCACCGGGAAAAATTGGAGGAAAAACCCCACAATACCTGTCTCTGCCAAAATCGTCAGATAAGTGTTATGTGATGTTCCCTTACTGATGTCCCAGTCCGTGGGAGCGGCATTCCCCACTCGTTCCATAAATTTCCAATCGTAACGGTCATAGTTACCAAATCCCCACCCTAAAAAAGGCTTGGCATAGAACATCTGCCGGCCAGCATGAGCCAAAACGATTCGGCTATCCACCGTCTCCTGTACGACCAGCCGTTCAAGCGCAAATTGCACCTCATCGGCCAATATAGTGGTAGAAAGAATCCCTCCCACCACGATGGTTGTCATCAGCAACGCAAACATCGTCCTGGGATACAAGATCAATAGCCCTAAGAGGACTGGCGTAGCAGCTAACCAACAGCCGCGCGTGAAGGTCAAGAAAATACAGAACAAGCCCAAACTAAAGACCAGAATCAAAGACCACCGGACGATGCCTGATTTGCGATTCATCGCCTCCTGAAAAATGAAGAGCATACACAATGCCAAGGTATAAGCATAGGGCGTGGGATTGGTAAACGTGCCGGACATCCGGGTGCCCATCCGGGAAATATCCCATATCGCCGGCAAAGTCTGCGGTATGTAGCGCGCCCAAAAACCGATCAGGATCTCCGCTATGCAGACGAAGAGCATCGGCAGTACGAAGCGCTCCATATCTTGCTCACCGGGGCGCAGGATGCGGATCAACCAGTAGGCAGTGAAGGGCACAAACATCCGATCATACAACTCATACAGGTAAAGCAGCGGATCTCCCCGGGTCAGCAGAACAGAAACGCCAGCTACGACAAGATACATCACCATTGAAAGCTCAGCCCATCCCATCTTCACCGGTCTGTACTTCTTTATTCTCAACGCGCGCGCCAGAACTGCCAACCCCATTGCCAAGGGGATCAGAGCGCGATGGACGAGCCAAAAGACGCGAGAACTGACCGTCTCATAGGGCAAAAAAGGCATGGCCACAAACCAGACTATGATCGCCACCAAAGGATAATGATTGATCAACATACCAGCCGGCACGATGCAAAGGATGCCTAAGGCGATGACCCAAGCGCCTCTAATAATCAAAAAGGCGACCAACAAGCCTAACGTTCCCCCAAGTAATAGAGGGATGCCAGAGGCTAAAAAATCCGTATTCCAAAGTTTCCGCATTTTTCTCTCGAAATTCATCTTTGCAACAACAACTCCTATGAGGACATTCGCTCAAAGAGCTTGGATAGCACAGGAATACGGCTGACACGCTCTTGCAAACGATTCACGACCACCTGATCCTCCTTAGAGAGGCCAAGCAACAAAATTGTGCCACCATACGTTATCAACAAGACACCCGCACTAATAATTGTACCCGCTAACGAATTCTTAGGGAAGCCCCATTGAGTCAACACGTAAGTGATCAGGAACGACAACAAAGCCGCGCTCACCGGCTTAGCGAAGCTTCGGTTGTACGGTAAGATCCGAAATAAGAGAAACACCTCTAATACCAAAATAAAATTAACCGTAGAAAGACTGATCGTCGTCGCCGTTGCGGCGCCAATCACGCCCCAACGAGGAATGAGTACGATGCTGAGCGCCGTCAGCAGAATGAACCGAATCGCAGCATTTAGGATGTTCAACTTTGTATTTCCCGTCATCGTGATCATCACACCACAAATC
>JAAAOZ010000159.1 GCA_009908585.1 Chloroflexota bacterium | reverse complement strand
GTCGTGCCGCAGGGATTGGACTATCGCCCGCGCGCGCGCTTTTACTGGCGATGGACGGCGCCGGGGCCGGCGCAGACGACGGCGTTGACCGTCACCCTCAATCTCCCGCCGAAAATGGAGGATGAGGACCCTAATCTGGCCGATAACCGCGTTGTCGTGCCGCTCACCCTCCATCCCCAGAGCGAGATGCATCCCCCGGAACCGACGACGCGCTGGACGACGACGGACATCGTCGGCTTTCGCCTGCACTACCTGACGGACGCCGCTGCCGAACGCGATCTCTCCTACCTGACGACGCAGGCGGCGTGGGCCTACGATACCGTCACGACGCGCCTGGCCCCCGACGACGAGCCGCTGGACATCTACCTGTCGGATCGGATCATCGGCCACGGCGGCTACGCCTCCTCGGCGTGGGTGGCCGTCGCCTACGCGGATCGCCAGTACGTGCCCCAGCACATGGATCTGGTGCTGCGCCACGAGTTGACCCATCGCTTAGATGGGGCCATCGGGTGCGATGGCGCGCCGACGCTGCTGCGCGAGGGCTTGGCCGTCTACCTCACGGGCGGGCACTATCGGCTGGATGCGATAGCGCGCAAGACTGCGACGCTGGTGGAGAATGGGCGTTACATTCCACTGGCGACGTTGGCGCAGGATTTCTACACACATCAGCACGAGATCGGCTACTTGGAGGCGGGCGCGCTGATCACCTACGTCGTGGATCAATTTGGCTGGGAGAGTGTCTCGACGCTCTGCCAGGCGAGCCAGGCCACGGAGGCTGAGGGCGAGGTCGCGCGCCTTGAGGCTGGCCTGCGCGAGCTGAGCGGCTTCGATCTGGCCGAGTTCGAGCGGCGCTGGACGTGGTGGCTTCGCGCGATGCCAGCGACGGCGCGGGAAGCGGCGGCGCTGAACGTGAAGCTTCATCTGATGGAGGCGATTCGCGCCTATCAAGCGACCTATGATCCGGCCGCCCACTTCTTGGAGGGCATTCTCTTCAGCCCGGAGACGGCGGAGCAGCGCGGTCTGACGGCCGATTTTGTGCGACGTCCGCGCGCAGCGGAGCCGATCGCGGTGGAGTTGCTGCTGGAGATGGCCGTGGGCGCCTGGGAGCGCCATCAGCCGGCCCGCGCCGAGGAGCTGCTATCGGCGGTCGATCTCGTCCTGGCCGAGGGCGTCGGCGCATCGGCGCTGGCCTCCGCTGTGCGGGCGATGACCGAGGCGTCGCTCGCGCGCGGTTACGAGCCATATCGCCTCGTGCCGAACGACGACGGCAGCTACCTCATCTTCGCGCTCGAATACGCCGACTGGCCCCGGCAGCGCATCCTGGTCGGTGCGCCGGAGGGCGACGAGTGGCTCGTCACCGGCCCCCAGCCGGATTTTTAAGGTAGTTCCAGAAATTAAAACCTCCCAAACCTGATGTTTTTCCCTCGGAACCCCCTTGTTTTTGGGAGACTTATTTTCTTGGAACGGCCTAAATACGTAATACGCAATACGCAATACGGCTCAGGAGGTGAATAAATGACCCACGAATTGTCTTGGTGGACCGGCATGTCCTCGGATTTGGGCGAACTTTGGCTCTGCGCCACCGAGCGCGGACTGTGTGGCGTGGCTTGGCGCGCTATGGCATCGCGGCGCCGGAGGCGGGCGATCTGCCCCTGTTGCGGGAGGCGCAGGCGCAACTCACCGGCTACTTTGAAGGCCGGCGCGCTGCCTTTGATCTGCCCTTAGACCTGCGCGGCGCCGACTTCCAGCGGGCCGTGTGGGAGGCGCTGCTGACCATTCCCTACGGCGAGACGTGCTCCTACGGCGACGTCGCGGCGGCGATTGGGCGACCGCGCGCGGCGCGACCCGTGGGGCAGGCCGTCGGCGCGAATCCCGTTGGCGTGATCGTGCCGTGCCATCGCGTCATCGGCAGCGATGGGCGGCTCACCGGCTACGGCGGCGGCTTGGATCTCAAGCGCGCCCTGTTGCGATTGGAAGGGGTTCTCGATTGAACTGCGGCTATCCCTGCAGGCGGGGTTTCTCAGCGGAGGAGGGTGCATCGTGCCGTGGCAATTCCATCCCTATGTGCTCCTGACATTTCTGGCGGCGGGCATCGCCTTGATGGCCGCTTATCATAGTTGGCGACGACGTTCCGCGCCGGGCGCGACCTCCCTGACGCTGGCATTGCTTATGATTGCCGTGGGGTCGGCGGGATTGGCCCTGGAAATAGGCGGGCGCACGCTTTCGCTTCTAATGCTATCGCGTAAAATTCAGGAGACGACGCTGTGCTTTATGCCTTTGCTGTGGCTGCACTTCGTTCTCGTTTACACGGATCGTCGGCGTTATTTGACCCCGAAAATCTTTCTGAGCCTGGGTGGGATATCCTTCATCACCCTCATTGTGATTTTGACAACGGAGCGCCACGGATGGTTCTACCGTGATATTTGGCTTGAGTCTCAGGCGGAGTTTATCCTTCTGAAATGGACCCCCGGCCCGTGGTATTGGATTTATACGGTTTATCTCTATGGACTGATGGGCTTGGGGATTTGGATTTTGGGGCGCAAGCTCATCCATCTTCCACGTTCTTATGAAGGGCAGACCATCCTGCTGCTTGTGGCGGCTGGGTTGCCGACTGTGCTGGGGTTTCTTTATATGGTGGGCGTTTTGCCGACGACGTGCCCTCTTGGTATCGTCGGATGGGCTGTGAGTGGCGGAGCGTTGAGCTGGGGGTTGTTTCGTCATCGTCTCTTGGATATCGCGCCGGTGGCTTATGAGGCGGTCTTCGAGGGGATGAGCGATGCCATCATTGTGTTGGATATGCGGCAGCAGATTGTGGATCTCAACCCCGCCGCACAACGGCTCATCGGGAAACGCGCGGATGAGGTGATCGGAGAAAAGGGCGAGGCGGCGATAGCCTTTCTGCCCGATCTCTTGCGCGCGTGCGATGGGGGTGAGAGGACATCGACAAAGATCACGTTAGGTGAAGCCGCGCCTGCGGATGTAGGCCCGTCCGCAGGCGTTGGCAGCTACGATGCCGTAGCCGTGGGCAGCTTCGATGTGCGCTGTTCCGCGCTCTATGATCGCCG
>JAAAOZ010000347.1 GCA_009908585.1 Chloroflexota bacterium | reverse complement strand
CGAATGACCTCAGTTCCAAGGCCCTGTCCCCAAAACGCTCTTTCACCGATCATCAGGTCGATACGCCGGCAGTCACGACCTGGGTATTTCTCCAGAATCCTCTCAAGGTTCATTTCCTGCAACCAACACTCACCAATCGGTTCACCATCAAATTCGATCATGAAGCAATAGGCCGTTTGAGAAACATGACGATATATCATTTGTATCTGCTCCAGGGAGTATGAACCGACATCATCCCCCTCTGAGAAATACAAGACCTCCGGATCATTGTTCCATTTCAACAGAACGGGCCAATCCGCCTCGGTCATTGGGCGCAGAACAACGCGCTTGCCGGTCAACGTGATGTTGTGTTCTCTCAGCTTCACAGTAGATATTCCTCCTCCCAAGCCCCTACTCCTCCGGCAACCGATCCGATCCAATCCCAACCACACGACATCATCCCCGGATAAAGAACCGCCAAGCGAGGAATCGCTTTAGCGAATGGAAGGGAAAGGAGCGAGAGAGACCTTCTTCGGTCTCTCTCGCTTTGTGTTTCAACGAAGTTACCTACTTAGCACGCTTGTGAAGTTGCTCGATAGCCAAATCCACAATGGTTCTAGTGACAAACAGACTGCTTGTCTCATACAAAGCTATAATATGCTGCTCTGCCGAAGACAATGAAAGGCGTCCTATATGGTAAGCTCTGACAACCACTCCCAAAGACCCAACTGGCGTCAAGCCTAGCCTTTGAGCCGATTCACGCACCGCCAAATCATCTGTCAACAAAACAGACACGCCGATTTGTCGGCACAAATATAAACACTCGCGCTCTCCACTATGCAGCTTCTCGAGACGATGCTGCGCTACAAACCGATCAACCGCTATCACAGAAAGCGTATGTTGTTGAACGTTCCCTACTTCCAGAATATCTGACCCAGAAACTCGTGCTTGCCCCACAGTCTCCCGCCACACAGCCCCTGGGATATGAAGGCGTTCAAAAAGAGATAACAGAGATAAACACTCAATCTCCGCCAGGTGAATCAGCGGCCCGGCATCAGAAACAACGGCTATTCCCGAAGCGCCCACGCGAGATCCTCGATCATCGCCGCATGTTGGCGTTCGGCCAACTCTACCCAATCGATGCCGACCGCAGCAATAGTCTCCTCGCGCGATATCTCGTCGCGCAGATATTGCCCCAAGACATGCTCCCGCCATAACTGACGCAAGCCCACTTGAAAGGCCATCGTCATAATCTCGGTCTCTGGTTTGTGCATCTCACGGGTCAGAGCTTCCAGATAGGTCATTGTGTCTTCCATAGATTTTCTCCTCCACGGGCATGGCGCAATTCCTCCTCCAACAGATCGGGCGTATACTGAATGGCCGACACCTCATACCGGGCCAGCAAGTTGAGGAAAGCGTATCTGGAAAGTCCCGCGATTTCGGCAGCTTTATCTTGGCTGATCATACCGGCCTCGTACCACTTGACCACGGCGGCGTACTTCATTTCCTGGACAAACTCCGCCGGGGACTTGCGCAAGGCCGAAAACGCCGATTCCGGCAACTCGATTGGATATGTTTTGAGGCTCATACGTTGCTCCCTTCACCCAACAATAGGTCCATTACTAAAGGAAATGCTCATAGCTAGAAAAATCTCTCATAATCATCGTGATTTCCGATCCAAAACCACGTGACCGTATCATCTTCCAAGATACCCAGAGCGCGATATCCCAAAGTAATCCTCACCGCCCAGACATCTTCCTCACGGTTAACACATTTAAAATGCAATGAGGGATGAAAGGGATTAGCCTCCCATAACCGATAGGCTTTGCGAGCACGTTCCTGAACGTCTTGGCTTAGTTTCTGGTAAGCGGCCCAAAATGAGGGCAGAACCTGTGATTTCACAATTGATTATGATCCAGCGGCTCGGCACGCCCCGCAGCAATCTCCTGTTTAGCTCGGCGTGCAGCAGCCATTAACTGCGATTGGGTTCGCCTAAAGGTCATATCCCATTGCACTTCATCCTGTAACTCGGCGATATATTCCCGTACATGTTCGACAACGCGATTTTGGATATCTTCCGGCAACATTTCCATCATCTTGACCAACGTCGCAATTTCGGTGGCTGACATATTCACCTCTCTCTTGTGATTTTTGGGTGAGTGGAGGATCGGTTACAATCCGAACCCCCTGGTTACCTGTCTCTTCTTCAATTATACACCGAAGGCCTTCAAATCTGCAAAACTAAGTCCCCTCCGGCAACCTTTGCCGTCCCAACTGCGCGACCTCATCCCCCGGCGCGAGCGGACGCAGCCGCACGCGCTGATGATACCGCGACGCGGTGAGCTGATACGCCGGCAAGACGCCCGGCCCACACGCCGCCGTCCCCAGACCCGATTGCGCCGCGTCCACATTGAACGTGATCTCCTCGCGGCGCGGCAACTCGTGCAGGTGATCCGCCGCGTCCAAATCCCGCGCCGTGCAGGGATGCGCGCTCACCTCGAAAGGCGCCTCCGCCAGCGCCGCTGCCAACAGCCCCGCGCCCTCGACGTCCGTGAGCGCCGCCCAGCGGACGTCCGTCTTATTGCCGCATTCCTGCGGGCGGACGTAGGGCGTCAGCTCGGCCTCGACCGTGCTGCGCCACACATCGACGCGCCCGCTCATCTTGCGGTCGGCGTAGGTCTCGTGCGGGCCGCGCCCGTACCACGCGAAGCGCTGCTGCGTCCCCGGCACGCGCATCGTCATCCCGACGCGCGGCAGCGGCGGCAGATCCGCCGCCAGCTCCAGCGTGCGATCCACCACGACGTCGCCGCTGCCATAGACGACATACTCATACGCGCAGGTCGCCAGGAGCGCCCCCTCCGGCGTCACCGCGCGCGTGGAGAGCCGCACGCGCACCTGTTGCGGCGCAACCTGCTCGGCGCGGAGATCCACAACCTCCTCCACCATTCGATCCAAGCCCGCCTCACGCCAGCGCGCGGCCATCTCCTCAGCGTCGTTGTCCGTCGGCGCGCGCCATAGATTGAGCCTCGGCCCGTCGACCAACACCTCGCGCCCGTGATAGCGCCACTCGGCGATGTGACCCGCCGAAC
>JAAAOZ010000258.1 GCA_009908585.1 Chloroflexota bacterium | reverse complement strand
GCCCACAGGCGATCACCCATCGGCTTTCGGGCAACTGCGCTTGGAGTTCGACGATCCACGCGGCGACGATGCCTTGCTCGTCGCGTGTCAGTTCCTCCCAGTTGTCGACCAAGATCAACGAGGGCGACTTTCCCAATTGCTTCAGCAACCATTTGGAGGAAGCGCCGGGTAAGAAATGCATAGCTAACTCCACCAGCCGTTCTAAGGGGGTGCTTTCGGTATTTGGGGGAAGCTCTTTTAGACGTGCGAGATCGATCCAGAGGGGCAATCGTTCCGGGGGAAGATCTTCATCTTTACCCTCATCCTCGCCGGTAGCTTGGGCGACATTTTCCCACGTCAACATCGCCAGCGCCGTGGTGCGCCCAGAGGCGCGCGGCCCGGTAATCAGCAGATAGGGATGGCCTTTCAGCAGGGAACTGAAGGGCAGCTCTTGAAGGTCGGCCAGTTTGCCCTGCCCGATCTCCTTGGAGCTGGGGATAGGCGGGAGGCCGAGCAGCGTCGGCGGTTGAAAGATGGCGGGAGGTTCCTCCGGCTTGAAGAGCAGAAGGCCGCGAAGTTTCTCTTGTAGGGCCTTGAGATAGCGTTGTGATTGGCCGGAACGCATCTCGCGATGCCATTTTTGAATCGGCGCCCAGAGTTTATCTTTGAGATGCTTGATCTGCTTCCGGCGAGTGTAGAGCAAAACCGCGATCAACCACGCCACAGCGGCGCCGATAAGCGCCGATGTTAAATCGAATCGCCATCCCCCGCGCTGGAGTAAATCCACCGCGAGCATGCGTTACGCCTCTTGAGTTTCTTGCGTCGGATCGACGACCAGGCGATAGCCCTGCCCCCGCTCGCTGAGAATGCGCTTGGGGTTGCGGGGATCCTCCTCGATCTTTTGTCGCAGATACCAGATATAGAGCTTGAGGTAATCGCGACGATTAGAATATTCTGGTCCCCACACGCGACGCAACAGCGTATCGTGGCTGACGGTCTGGCCAGGATCTTGGATCAGCGCGGAGAGGAGTTGGAATTCCGTTGGTGTTAGACTAACCATTTCATCACCAACTTTGACCTCATGCGTGTCCAAGTTGACACGGAGCGTGCCAGTCTTGAAGATCTTCTGCTCGCCCCGGGCGCGCCGGGCGCGTGCTAGAGAGGCTTTGACTCGCGTGACCAATTCTTTGTACCCGAACGGTTTGACGATGTAATCGTCCGCGCCTAGACCTAGACCATACGTGATGTTGTGCTCATCGCCCAAGGCGGTGAGGAACAACACGGGGGCGTCTGTAATCCCTTGCAGCGCTTCGTAGACCTGCCACCCGTCCATATCTGGCATCAAAATATCCAATAAGACCAAATCTGGCTGATCTTCACGAGCCAGATCCAAACCTTCCTCTCCCTGAGTGGCGGCTTTTACCTCATAGCCGGCGCGCTCCAAAAGCAATTGCACAAGTTGTGCGAGGGCCTCGTCGTCTTCAATTAGTAAAATGGTTTCCTTCATGGCATACTCCTGGCAAACTTCTAGAGATTAGCTGATGGTTTATTTGCGCGTTCAATGTCGAGGAAAACGCTGGATCTGGATCGACCGCGCTCCTGCTTAGCTTAGGCTGTTGCTTCTAACCTATATAATAAGGTTAGAATTTATCTTTGTCAAACCCAAACTGGGATTCTTGGTCAGAAATTGGGTGGGATGACGCGGCGGATGTGGCGCCGCTGCGCCGAGGCCCGACAGCGGTGCGCAGCAGTTCGGTGCCGATGTTGGCGGTGGTCTGCGGCGTGATGGGATTTTCCACCATGACGGCGACGGCGTAGCGCGGGACGACGGCGGAGTTGAGACCCATAAACCAGCTCACCGTGCGTTCCGCCCCCGCCAGCGCCTGTCCCTGGTGTCCGATGGCCGTGTCGTAGGTGGGCCAGAGCGCTCGCAGCGCGGCGGCGTCTTCAGTGGATAGCAGCCGCTTGACCGGCGGACAGCACGTCACAACCCTCACGCTCGCTGTCAAAAGACGCGGGTAGGAGATGGAGCGCGGGCCGTAGCCCATCATTGGCCAAGGTCGCCGCGATGTGCGCCAGTTGGAGCGGGGTGACTAACAGCTCGCCTTGCCCTAGGCTCTCCGCCACGACGTCCAAATTGGATACTTCGGTCTCCCACGTGGTCGCCACGGTGGGAATTTCCAGCGGCGGCGCCGTCGTCAGTCTCCATGTCTCGAAGGTCGCCTTCAGTTGCTCGGCATTCCAATTATCGGTCAGCGCCGCGAAGGGGCCGGGGCACGTCTGGATGAGCGCCGCTGTCCACGTCGCCTCGGTGGGCGGATGAGTGCAGCGCAGCGTGTTGCCGTTGATGGGCATGGGCCGGGTCAGCGATTCGGGCGTGGACGTAGGCGGGAAGCCCGCGTCTAGCGCGGCGCCTAGCAACACCGTCTCCAAGATGGGGCCGGGTTGCGCCAGGCTCTGCGTCGCGCGGTTGAGCAGCGGCGCGCCCGGCGCTTCGCGCAAGGTCGCCCATTGCTCTGCCACCGTTGCAGGATCGTAGGTCGGGGCGGAGGCCAACGCCAAGATCTCGCCCGTGTGCGCGTCTGCCAAGATCGCGGCGCCCTCGTGGCCCTGCAACAGCGTCTGGGCCATCTTCTGCATCTCAGCGTTGATGGTCAAGTGCACGTCCTTCCCAACGGGCGCCCGATGCAGGAGCGCGTCCCAGAAGGCCGCTTCGGGCGATTGCTCTAGATCGCCGCGCAGGCGCGCGTCGCACGTCGCCTCGATGCCGGCGGCGCCATATTGGAGCGTCGCGTAGCCGACGACCGGCGCAGCCTCCGGCACGGGGTAGGTGCGCGTGATGTAGCCGGCGGCGTCGATCTCGGTGCCGGCGAGCACGGTCCCGGTATGATCCAAGATGCGCCCCCGATGGATGCGCGCCTCGGCCAAAATGGTGCGCGGATTTGTGGGGCGCGCGCGCAATTCCTCGGCCCGGAGCACGCTCCACATTCCCGTGGAGAGCGCCGTGATCGTCAGTAGCGTGAGCAGCGCCATCCCCAAACGCCCGGCGGTCTGGCGTAGCGGCGGCGTGGCATTGCGGGGCGGACTGAGGCT
>JAAAOZ010000243.1 GCA_009908585.1 Chloroflexota bacterium | reverse complement strand
GGCGAAGCCCGCTTCTCCGTCGCCTTCGACATCGACGGGAACAAGCGCCTGCTGATCACGGCGCACGATCTCCAGACGGGAAAATGTACCCATCGCGATTATCCTGTGGTAAAATTAACATAACACTTAGATGCAGGTCGGACCTGTGGCCCTCCTTGGCCCTAAGGCCCAATGGCCGAGGGATGGCATTCCGACTCTAATCTGGCGGATTAGGCCGTTCCAAGAAAATAAGTCTCCCAAAAACGGTCAGTTTTCTGAGGAGAAAGCATCAGGTTTGGGAGGTTTTAATTTCTGGAACTACCTTACCCATCCGCCCTACGCTATTTCTCATAAGGAGAGGAACCGATGTCCCATTTCACACGGGTCAGGACACAGATTGTGGAGTTGGCCTATCTCAAGCAGGCTTTAGACGATCTGGCGTATCGCTACGAGGAAGGGCAGCTCAAAATTCGGGGCTTTGCAGGCCGGAGGACGCCCGTGGATTTGAAGATCCACACCAAGGGCTATCCCATTGGCTTCCAGAAGGCCGGCGACGCCTACGAGTTGGTCGCCGATTGGTGGGGTGTGCGCGGCGTGAACCAGAAGACCTTCCTGCAAGAGATCACCCGGCGCTATGCCTATCACGCAGCGCGCGAGAAGCTGGAAGCGCAGGGCTTTTCGCTGGTCTCCGAGGAAGTCCAGGAGGACGAGCAGATTCACCTGGTGCTCCGGCGGATGGCTTAAAATCTACCCTTGCGAAGGTTGCGCAGCGGTTCCCGATGCTAAATCCCGTGCCTTCTACTGAGGGGGCACGGGTATCGAGGGCGCATCATAACCTTCGCAAGGTTGGCCGTGAAGTTATATTCCCAAAAGGGGGAAAGATGGAACTTCAAGAAGTCGAACTGTTCATCGCGAAAAACGGCGAGGTCCGAATGGAAGTGCGCGGCGTGGCGGGGAAGAAATGCTTAGATTTGACGCGGGAGTTGGAGGCGGCGCTGGGCAATGAGATCATCGACCGCGAATTGAAGCCGGAGGCTTACACAGAGGCATCCGCGACCGACCACGAATCCGAGCAGGAGCAGGCCTGGGAGCCGTCGTGAATGCTTCGGGCGAGCTGTTGCGCGTGCATCGCTTCCTACCGCACAGCTACGCCAACGGGCCGGGCGCGCGGGCGGTGATCTGGGTGCAGGGCTGCACGCTCGGCTGTCCGGGCTGCTTCAACCCGGCGACCCATCCACACGCGGGCGGCGAGATGCTGCCCGTCGCGACGCTCTTCCGGCGCATCGTGGCGGCGAGCGCGAGCACCGAATCGCCCATCGAGGGCGTCACGATCAGCGGCGGCGAGCCGCTCCAGCAGCAAGCGCCGCTTTCGAAGCTGCTCACGCGCCTGCGCAACGAGACCTCGCTCTCGCTGCTGCTCTTCACCGGCTACTCCTGGGCCGAAATCCAATGGATGCCGCACGCCGCGCAGATCCTGGCCTGCTTGGATGTGCTCATCACCGGGCGCTACGATGCGACGCAGCGCGCGGCCCACGGCCTGCTGGGATCATCGAACCAGCGCATTCACCTGCTCAGCGCGCGGTACAGCGCGGCGGATCTGCGCGCCGCGCCGCCGGCAGAGGTGATCGTCACCGCCGAGGGCGAGGTTGTGCTCAGCGGCATCGATCCGCTCGCATGGGAACCATCCACACAATAAAGTAGGGCGGAAAGGCTTTCCGAAGGGAGAAATCAAATAATGGCAGATACAGAACAGACGCTAGAACATCAACTGGCGTTCAAGGAGAAGGAACTGGACATTATCTTAGCCATCGACCGCATCCGCGACGCCGCCACCGCCCCAACAGCGATGTTTTCCGGCATCATCGACGTGATCATCGAGCAATTTCAAGCCTCGATGTGCCTCCTCTACATCATCAACCCGGAAAATCAACGACTGGAGCTAAAGGTACTACGCGAGCGCAACGGTCGTTGGCAACAGGTGAGCTTTAGCGTTGACCGGGACAAACTCGAAGCGCTGGTGGAGAAAGATGACATCAAAATCTTGACGGCTTCGCAACTTTTCGACGCTAAAACCGCCGCGACCATCACCAGGGAGATCTATCTCATTGGGATTCCGATCTTTATGGGCGCGGAGCCGTTAGGCTTGCTGCTCATCGGGCGGGATGCGCAGCCCTTCGATGACGACGAGATCCGCCTGCTGAAAACGTCCGAAAGCCAGATCGACTCCGCCGTGATTCAGGGGCATCATTACGAGGAGATGGTCCAGCGCAACCGCGAGTTGGAGACCATTTACCGCTTCGATCAAATCCGCGACCAGAATCTCCCCTTCGATGAAATGTTGGACATCGTGTTAGAAGAGCTGTGCAACAGCATCGATGCGGAGATGGGCTTCGTGATGCTCTACAATCGCGCCGGCGAGCGTTTGGAGATGCGCGCGCTCACCCACGAGGACATCCTCAAGGACCCGACGTGCCAACAATCGATCAACGAGTTAGCCAACGAGTCCATCCAGAAGGGCGGGTTGATCTGTGATTCGCACCTGGGCGAGATAAACTGTGCGGTGATGGCCATCCCGCTCATCCTGCGTAACGAGATCATCGGCGTCTTCGGGGCGCTGAATCAGCAGCGGCGGCAGGGCTTCACCTCGAACGAGCGCCAACTGCTGCACGCCATCGTCAGCCAAATGGATACGGCGATCCTGGAGAATTTGGAGCGCCGCCGCCTGCGTCAGGTGCTGGGCCGCTCGGTCGATCCCAACGTGTTGGAGCAACTGCTGGCCCGCCCGGACGTCGATCTGCTGAAGGGCGAGCGCACGCTCCTGACCGTACTCTACGCCGATCTGCGCGGCTCCACCGCCCTGGCCGAACATCTGGAGCCGGAGGTGCTGGTCGAATTTCTCAACGATTACTTAGGCCAGATGACCGAGGTCGTGCTCGCGCACAAGGGCACGCTAGATAAGTTCGTGGGCGATGAGGTGATGGCCCTCTTCGGCGCGCCGCTGCCGCAGCCGGATCACGCGCTGCGGGCGGTGCGGGCGGGCCTGAAGATGCAAGCTCGCCACCAGGAAAACATCGAATGCTGGCGAGAAGAGCGCGGCATCGAG
>JAAAOZ010000205.1 GCA_009908585.1 Chloroflexota bacterium | reverse complement strand
CTCGCGTGAGGGGAAATTGAAGAGAGTCGTCTTGGGGCAGCGCAGCCGTTGGAAGTCAGCGGCGATCTGATCATCGGCGAAGATAAGGCCGCTCTGGAGCCGGGCCAGGAGTGGCTCCAGCCAGCGGAAGGTCCAGGCGATAGGATTGCGAATCCAGACGGGCATGTAGTCCTTGACGCGGATGAAGTCGGCGTAGACCTCGTGGATATCGTAGATGGTGGGCTTGCCCGTCAGCAAGCGGAGCCACGGAGTGACGAAGAGCAATTCGGGATCGTGGAAGTGGAAGGCGTCAGCGTCGGTGGCGAGGGCCAGGCGCAGGAGCCGGAGCCAGAGGAGCGGGCGTCGCCACCGCGGCGCGCGGGGGAGGCCGATGATCTGAACGCCATCTTTGACCTCGTCCCGGGGATGAATCGCGATGAGCGTCACCTCGTAGCCGGCGCGGTGAAGGCTGCGCGCCTCGCGGTAGAAGACACGGTTATCCAGCGCGATATGGACGGAGGAGAGGATGGTGATGTGTGGGGATTTCATTCTGAAAGAGTCCTACGGCGTTGGAGTAGTGCTCGGTAAACCTGTGCCGTCTTGCGGCCTATTAACTCCCAGGTAAATGATTGCTCAACCATACACCGGGCCGTTTTACCCATCTTCTGCACAAATTCAGGTTGATTGATAAGTTGTTCTAAAGCTTTGGTAAGTTGTGCGACATTTCCATATTCTACAAGCAACCCTGTTTTTCCAGGGATGACAGCGTCATGCGTGCCAAGATCGGGGGTGGTGGTGATTACAGGTTTCCCACATGACATTGCTTCCAATATGGACATAGAGAGACCTTCTGCCCAGGATGGCATTACGAATACGTCACAGGCCTGGTACCAAAGCGGCATTTCAGCAAAAGGTGTGTAGCCTGCAAAATCAACGTCTCGGGCGATTCCCAGTTCTTGTGTCAAATTTTGTAATTGCTCTCGTTCGGGACCGTCGCCCAATAGTATCAATCTTGCTGCCGGATGTTCAGCGATGAGTTGCCGAAATGCCTGAATTAGAACTCCAACGCCTTTGCGAGCGATCAGGTTACCACTGAAGAGTACAATAAAACTTTCTTTTTCTAGATCCAATTTATCGCGCGCTGCGATTTTTGATCCACAGGTGAAAGAATGGATATTGACGCCGTTGTTAATTACGGTTATATGAGCCGGGTCTGCTCCGTATGATATAATTTTTTCCTTTACGAAATTACTCACAGCGATAAACCAGTCGGCGCGTCGATAATTAGCCCTTATCATTTGACCAAGCCACGCTGGGTGGGGCTGCAAGAGGACATTCACGCTGTGAGCTGTCACAACAACCGGGAGGTGGGTATGGACTATTTGCTGGCAGAGGAACTGCCGATTCTGCGCTTGGTGAATGTGCAGGATATCGGCGGATTGACTAGACAAAAATTGGTCGAAGTTAGCTGCCTGGCCTAGATACCGGATAGTCTGTCCTAGGGGGGCAGCCAGCCATAGATCGGGTTCTTTAAGCATACGCCCCGAAAGCCGGATAATACGCCCCAACCCCAATTTTAGCCCTTCTGAAATTGATCGCTTTATCGCTTCTATTTCTACATCTGGTCCCAGATCTGGGAATTCTGGGCGTTGGGCGGCAGCTGTATTGTCAGCCAATAGGTGGGTATGAACTTTATTGCGGGACAGCTGGGGAAGCAGTCCTTGGATATGCGAAGCTACGCCCCCACCTCGCCAGCCTGCACCGCCTCCCCACTGCACAGGCACAGGCCCGATCATAGCGACCCGCATTTGTGGCAGTTGAGAGGGGTCTGGAGTTATACACTTTGGTCTTGATCCCGTTGTTCTCATTAGTCTCTTATCGATTTTTGTCCAGGTAGCTTAGCATTGCTTTCAGCAAGGAACTTGTCGTTATATAAGGGTTGGAAAGTAGCTTGGAAAGATACGAATATACTGCTTTTATTTTACCGTTTCGAAAGAGTAGCCAGATGACTTTTAGGTGTTGTTGGGAAATGATTTGATCTAGTTTCTGGCTATATTGGTGACCAAAGTGATCTTTGATCGTTTCAAGGATGACGATTTTATTTTGCAGTCTTTTCATCGCGCTGTTGGCTGACCATACGCCCCCGCTGTGGATGCGATGAATCCCCATGGTTTGGTCAATATAACCGATATTGCCTCGTTGAGCGTTGAGGATGTGGAGGGGCCAGTCGGCCGCTGGTGTGTCGTGTATCCAGTCTGGAAGCTCATCAAGCAATCGATTACGAAACATGACTGAGCAGGTAGCGATGAAGTTGCGCTTGAGTAAATCGTCGAGAGTATAGACTTCCTTGACGGGGAATGGTTCGAAGAGTACTACCCTATTTTCATTCTCGAAAAATTTAATAACAGGATGGAAGCACAAAGCGCAGTCGGGGTGACTGTCCAAAAAATCTGCTTGGAGTTGCAGTTTATTAGAGGAGATCCACAGATCATCTCCTTCTAGGATGGCTATGTAGTCCCCTTGGCAATTATGGAGAGTCCCCAGGAAGTTTCGGCGTCCTCCCCAATTCGTCGGGCGCAATAGGAGATCAATTTTATGGGGGAATCTTTCTTTCAGACCAATAAGAATATCCCTTGTGCGGTCGGTAGAATAATCCTCTCCTATAACCATCTTGTAATCGAAGTTAGTTATCTGCGTCATTGCGCTCGTCACGGCTTGAGCGATGTAGTACTCGTGGTTGTAGGCTGTGGTTAATATGCTGACTTTTGGAGTACTCATGATGTTGCTTATTTGTGTTTCAAGAGCGACTCTGTGATTTCCGGTCCGTTTTCAATGGAAAACTGTATGATTTGGCAGATTTGGTCAATATCCTGCCCGCCAACACTGGTTCCTGTAGGTAGGCTCATGACTTGCTGCACTAATCGTTCGGTCTCTGGCAATAGGAGGCCTGCGTGAGGGAAAAGGGAGCGATACGGCTCCATTTGATGACAACCGGGGTAGAAATATCGGCGAGCGCGCACGTGCTCAGCGTGCAGAATCTGGACGAGTTGATCGCGATGAATGCCTGTGATTTTCTCATCTACTTCTAGAACGATATACTGATAA
>JAAAOZ010000244.1 GCA_009908585.1 Chloroflexota bacterium | reverse complement strand
GCATCGCGCATCCCCAGACCGATGCCGCGACTCACGTGATATTCCGGCATGGTGGATTGATCCACAATCTCCACCCAAGCGGCGGGCGCCACAGCGTCATTGACAAGCGTAAACCGCTCCACCAGCCGGTCGCCCACCTGCGCCCAACCAAAGCGCATCTCGCGCCTAAGCTGGAGATTTCGCATCAACTCCCAGGCCCAGAACGTACTGAGCAGCCACGCGCCGCCCAATCCGGCGAAGAGCATCCGCCAGCCCCGATACGGCGCGAAGATTTCAGTGAGCAGCACCAGCAGCGTTAGAATCGGCAGAAGAAGGTTCTTTAGCTTGATGTGCGGGTGAATTTTCATAACCTAACTAACCTTGCGAGGAACAACCCTTCAGCAAACCGGAAAGATTTCCTAAATGCAAATCCAAGATTGACAAACAACCGCGTGATCCACGCAGAGGATTGCATTCTCGCCTAATTTTGTCCGTACCGGCCCTCTGGCACCGGCAATTTATCCAGGAGATCCTCCACAACCTCCTCGACAGTAATATCGCGCAGGCGCGCGCCGGGGCTGAGGATCAAGCGATGCGCTAAAACGGCGCTGGCGACCGCCTTGATGTCATCCGGCAGGACGTAGGCGCGGGCGTGGAGCGCGGCGCGCGCCTGCCCGGTGCGATAGAGCGTGAGGCTGCCGCGCGGACTGGCGCCAAGCGAGGTGTGCTCGTGCTCACGAGTGCGCTGCACCAAGCGGACGATGTATTCCTTCACCGCCGGCGCGACGTGGATGGATTTGATCGCCTCCTGGGCCTCAATTAACTCCTCGGCAGAAGAGACCGGCGTGAGATCCAAGATCGGGTGGCGGAACTGCTGGCGATCCATCACCTCGACCTCCTCCTTCAGTTCGGGGTAGCCGAGCCGAATGCGCAGCAGAAAGCGATCTAACTGCGCTTCGGGCAGCGCGAATGTGCCCTCGTACTCGATCGGGTTCTGGGTCGCCATCACCATAAAGGGCGCGGGCAGAGGATGCGTGACGCCATCCACCGTGATCTGGCGCTCTTCCATCGCCTCCAAGAGCGCGGCCTGCGTCTTCGGCGTCGCCCGGTTGATCTCGTCGGTCAGGACCACTTGGGCCATCAGCGGCCCCGGCTGATACTCAAATTTGCGCGTGGCCTGATTGAAAATCGAAACGCCGGTAACATCACTGGGCAGCATATCCGGCGTGAATTGAATCCGCCCAAAGGAGCAGTTCAGGGAACGCGCTAAACTTCGCGCCAGCATCGTCTTGCCCACGCCGGGCACATCCTCGATGAGCAAATGTCCCTGGCTCAACAGGCCGATGACGGCCAACTCCACCGTCAGCCGCTTCCCAACGATCACCCGCTCGATGTTGGCGATGAGACGTTCCGCAAAATCCTGAACATTATCCATGTATGATACCTCCGCGATTGGATATAATAATAAAACGTATTGCGTAGATCGTATTACGTAACAGACTTCACGAACAAACCAAAGGTAAAACGAACTACTGATCCCATAGCTAATACTTGAACGGAGACGGTGAGGTTCACCCCCAGGGTGACCGCGCGCCAGGGATCTCCAAAACCTGGCCCTAATTGTAATATGAGGCCCCTAGAACACAAAGCCCACGTCGCCGGTGATTTTGCGCTTCTGAGCATTCGCAGGTATGATGGAGGTTGGCCCTGTGACCGATCAGTTTCCCACAACCCTTCAGCTCATCAACAATAACGAAAATCAGAAGTTGACTTCCGACTTTAGACTTTAGACTTATTTCCCAGGAGGCTACAATGAAACAATTACTGACATTGACCCCACGACCGGTCGCGCTGAAGCGACTGTTGGACGCCCTGCCGACCACCACGCCGGCCCCGGAACAGGTGCCCACGGCGCAGGCGCTGGGACGCGTCCTGGCCGAGGATGTCACCGCGCCCCACCCGCTGCCGCACTTCGCCCGCTCGGTGGTGGATGGCTACGCCGTCCGCGCCCAGGACACCGTCGGCGCCAGCGAATCGCTGCCCGCGTACCTGGCGGTGGTGGGCGAACTGCCGATGGGCCAGCCCCCGGCGCTCGCGGTCGGCGAGGGTGAGGCGGCGCTCATCCACACGGGCGGCGCGCTCCCGGAGGGCGCCAACGCCGTCGTGATGGTGGAGCGCACGCAGGAGGCCGGCCCCGACGAGATCGAGGTGCTCAAGGCGGTCGCCAGCGGCGAGAACGTCATCCCCGTGGGCGAGGATGTGCAGCCGGGCGATCTGGTGCTGCGCGCCGGCCATCGCTTGCGCGCGCAGGGCTTGGGCGGATTGGCCGCGTTAGGCGTCACAGAAGTGAACGTCACGCGCCAGCCGCGCGTCGCCATCATCTCCACGGGCGATGAGCTGGTCCCGCCGGAGCAGACGCCGGGGATGAACCAGGTGCGCGACATCAACAGCCTCACCATCGCGGCCCTGATCAAGGCGAACGGCGGCGTCCCAATGCGGCAGGAGATCCTCCCCGATGACGCCGACGCGCTCTATGAGGCCGCCGCGAAGGCGTGGCAGGCGGCGGATGTGGTGATCATCACAGCGGGCAGCTCGGTGAGCGTGCGCGATATGACCGCCGACGTCATCCAGCGGCTGGGCGAGCCGGGCGTGCTCGTCCACGGCGTGACCATCAAGCCGGGCAAGCCGACGATCTTGGCCATTTGTGGCTCGAAGCCCGTCTTCGGTCTGCCGGGGAACCCCGTCTCGGCGATGAACGCCGCCCGCCTCTTCGTCGCGCCGGTGCTGTGGCGGCTCCAGGGCAGCGAGGCGCCGCGTCAGGGCATCGTCCACGCGCGGATGGCGGAGAATGCCGTGGGGGCCACCGGGCGCGAGACCTTCGTCTCCGTCCGCCTGGAGGAGCGCGAGGATGGTCTGTGGGCCATGCCCAACTTTGGGGAATCGAACCTCATCTTCACGCTCGTGCGCGGCGAGGGCGTCGTCCGCATCCCCGTGGGCGCGACCGGCCTCCCCAAGGGCGCCGAGGTCGAGGTGACGTTGTTGACATGAGTGCGACGACAGCTTCCGAGACTTTCAATCCAGATCTGCCCTACCTGACCACGAGGTGGGAC
>JAAAOZ010000265.1 GCA_009908585.1 Chloroflexota bacterium | reverse complement strand
ATTCTCCGCGCTGCTGCTGTGGCTGACCCCGGTGATGACCTATGGCATCTTCGTGTTGAACATCCTCATCACGCTCTATTTCATCATCGGCTCGATCCACGAGGAGCAACTCCTGCGCCACAAGTTCGGCGCAGACTACGAGGCCTACCGCGAACAGGCGCCGCGCTTTTTCCCTTGGCCGGGTCGAACCTACACGCCGCCGGAGACGGAAAAAATGTAGAAAACTATTTTTGACAGAATGATACCTTAGATAGATATATACTGCACAACGCTCGATCTTTAATCGGATCGGGCGTTTTTTTGTGCGCCAGGCATGTCATATAGCTAGAGGGTGAAAGACCCTTGCGGGCCGCGATGACCGGAACCGCTATGTGAAGCAAGGGTGTCCATCGTGAGGTGGAATCTGAAGGAAGCTGTCTGTCCAGAGGACAGACAGCCAAACCACAGACTTGACGAACAGGAATCAGATAGCAGGCCCGTGTAGTTGGGGGAGCCGGCCAGATACGGTTAAGGCCGTTCCAAGAAAATAAGTCTCCCAAAAGCGGGGAGTTTTCCGCCTGTGGCCCTAAGGCCCCATGGCCGTGGGAAGGCCCCATGGCCATGGGAGGAAAAAGCAGCAGGTTTGGGAGGTTTTAATTTCTGGAACTACCTTAGTGCGTTTGTAACGCACTTCCCAGTATCAGCCAGCGGTTTCAACCGTTGGCGGCAAGGTGATAAGGTTACTATAAACCAAAGTTACAGCATTTTTCACCTAAATACCCATAAGAGCCTTACGAAATACGCAGTACGTTTTACACAGGAGGCGGCGGATGCACAAGAAACTCTCTCACACATTTGTGTGGTTGGTTATCATACTGGTAGCGTTGATAGCAGCGGGATGTGAGCAATTACCCACGGTGAAACTTCCCACGGAGGAGCCGACGCCAGCGCCTCCCACGCCAACGGCGGTCGTCATGCCAGAGGGGCCATATCCGCCCGCTGTGGTCTCCTATACGCCGCTATCCGGCGAGGAGGTGACGACGGACGCGGAGATCGTCCTCCAATTCGATCAGCCGATGGATCGCGACAGCGTCATGCAGGCGCTGCGCATCTCTCCAGAGGTGGAGGGCGAAGGGGAATGGCAGGATAGTCGCACCTTGGTCTACCAGCCCAAGGCGCTGGCCTCCGCCACGCGCTATCGCGTCCTGGTCGAGCCGTCGGCGGCATCGGAGGAGGGCGTCCCGCTCTCCTCCGAACTGGCGTTCGCCTTCTCCACGCTCTCGCCCTTAGACGTGACGCGCGTCGATCCACCGGATGGCGCCGTTGATCTCCGGGCGGATACCCCGCTGTTCATCACCTTCAATCGCGCGATGGTGCCGCTCAACTGCACCGGCCAGCCGGCGCAGGAAAACAGCCCGTGCGCGCCACTCCCCCTGAGCATCGAACCGCAGGTCCTGGGCAATGGCGAATGGATCAACACCTCGCTCTATCGCTTCACGCCCCTCACTGGATGGGGCGCCGGGCGGGCTTACGACGTCACGGTCGAGCCAAGCGCGACCAGCGTGGGCGGCGCGCCGCTCGCTGTAGCTAAAACCTGGGACTTCTCCACGGCGCAACCCCGCATCGTCGAGGTATCGCCGCAGAACGGCGCGAAGGGCATCCGATTAGATGAAGGCGTGCGTATCACCTTCAACACTCCAATGGATTCAGAAGTCACCGGCGGCGCGTTCACATTGGTCACGGACGAAGGTTTACCGGTCCCCGGCGCCATCACCTGGCTGGATAACAACGCTGTTTTGATCTTCACACCGACGCAGCAATTGGCGTTGGGCACCCGCTACACCATCCGCTTAGGCGAGCGCGCCCGCGCGGTGACGAGTGCGCCGCTCGAGACTCCCGGCGCCTGGTGGACTTTCACCACGGTGCCTTATCCCAGCGTCGTCAGTTTCACGCCCTTCGCGGGCGCCGAGGGCATCGGCGTGAACGAGCCGGCGCGCGTGACCTTCGAGGGCGCCATCGATCCCCAGACGATAGATGAGCACGTCGAGATCGCGGCGGATGAGGAGATCGACGATCTCTACACCTACTTCGATCAACAGACCGGCGTCTACCGGCTCTCTTGGAATAAGAAGCCTCAAACGGAATACTGCATCGGCGTCGAAGCGGGCATCGCGGACATCTACGGCAACACCATCGACGAGGGTGAGGTCGCGTGCTTCACCACCGGCGATCTGCCGCCTTTCATCGGCGCTGCGACCTCCATGGACGCCGTAACCTTGGACGCAGCGGAACCGGCGGAGATCTACTTCCTGGTGCGCAATCTCACCGGCGCGTCCTTCAGCCTCTCAGAGCTAAGCGAGGCGAATTTCATCAAGGCGTGGGAGACCAGCGGCGCTGCCGTCCGCGATTGGACCGAGCGTTTCGATCCGCCGGATAACGCCGCCGAGGTGGCGCAGGTGGCGTTGACGCGCGGCGGCGGCCCGTTACCCACCGGCTACTATGCCTTAGAGTGGGAGAGCAATGAGGTGCAGCAAGGTTGGCAACGCCAGCTAAAGATCGCCGTGATCGACCGGCACGTGACGCTTAAATTAGCGGCGGAAGAGGCCTTGGTCTGGGTCACGGACCTGCGCACCGGCCAGCCGGTCACCCGCACCGCCGTCCAGTTGACGGACGAGGAAGATGTGCTGCTCGCGGCGGGAACGACCGATATGGAGGGACTGGCCCGCATCCCCCTGAGCCGCCGCGAGAATCTGTGGGAGCGCGTGGCCGCCGTGGTGGGCGAGCCAGGCTCGCCCGGCTTCGGGGTGGCATTCACGGGCTGGAACGCCGATGTCAGCCCCTGGGATTTCGACATCACATTAGATCCCAGCGCGGCGCCGGAGAACAACATCGCCCTGAGCACGGATCGGCCCCTCTACCGGCCCGGCCAGCGGGTGAAGTTCAAAGGCATCCTCCGGCAGGATGAGGACGTGCAGTACGCACTGCCGGAACCGGATACCCAGGTGACGGTCTCCGCGCGGGACGCGCGCTGGACCGAATTCTACTCCGAGACGCTGCCGCTCTCCGAGATGGGCGCCTTCGATGGCGACATTGAGCTGCCTGAAGATGCCCCCATCGGTCGCTACGCCCTGCA
>JAAAOZ010000399.1 GCA_009908585.1 Chloroflexota bacterium | reverse complement strand
CTGGCGAATACCTTGGCCCCAAGGCCCAATGGCCGAGGGAATTCGCGGCTACGGGGCGTAGCAAGCTACGCCTGGGCGAAACCGGCCTTCGCCGGTTAGGCCGTTCCAAGAAAATAAGTCTCCCAAAAACGGTCAGTTTTCTGAGAAGAAAGCATCAGGTTTGAGAGGTTTTAATTTCTGGAACTACCTTAGAACTTAGTCGCCGAAGGGCGACTTCGCTAAGGCGTGTTACGCCCAGTGGCCCGTGGTTTTTCTTTTGACCCAACGGCCCAATGGCCGTGGGAACCGCTGGGCCTAGATCTGAACCATCCCCGAAAATAGCCTGAAAATCGCGTCGTAATGTTATAGTGGTTTCCAGAAAGGTGTTCAACATCTCGTTGACCATTACAGTAATCCCCACAAACACGCAATTCTTGGCTGCTTTTAGGGCTATCTGGGGAGTTGCCCGGCGAAATCCAAAAGACCCTGAGGCGTTCGAGCGCCCCGTTGATATGAAATCCCTCTACTTCACAAGGACAATTGCCCTTGGAAGACCACCACCGCCTTTCCCGCTATCTCCACGCGCTCACCTTCCAAGAGGCGGACGCGCAGCTCGCCGCCGCGCGCGGAGGCTTGATAGGCGAACATCTCGCGCTTGCCCAGGCGCTCGGCCCAGTAGGGCGCGAGCAGCGTGTGCGCCGAGCCGGTGACGGGGTCCTCGTTGATGCCGACGGCGGGCGCGAAGAAGCGCGAGACGAAGTCGTAGGGCGTGGCGGGATCGCCGGGCGCGGTGACGATCAGCCCTTGGTAGGCGGCCATGCTTGGCGCGTTGAGCAGCGCCGCGAAGTCAGGTTCGAGCGTGCGGACCTCCTCCGCGCGCTCGAAGTGGAGCATCAGCTTTTCGGCGCCGGCGCCGTAGGCCGCCGTCCACGCCTGAGTGACGCCGAGGGCCTCCAGCACGTCGGGCGGGGGCGCGCACGCGAGCGGCGGGTCGAGCGGGAAGTCGAGCGCAATCGCGCCGTCATCGGTGCGCCGGGCGATGAGATTGCCGCTCAGCGTCTGGAAGGTCACCTGCGGCGCGGCGACCTCGACGGCGTTGAAGAGCACGGCGGCCGCCGAGAGCGTGCCGTGGCCGCAGAGTCGCACCTCGACCTGCGGGGTGAACCAGCGCAGCAGGAAGGTCTCGTTTTCCGTCCAGGGCCGGCGCCCGCCGCGCAACAGAAACGCCGTCTCGGAGAGATTCATCTCCGCCGCGATGGCCTGTAACGTGGCGTCATCGTAGGTCTGGGGCAGCAGACAGACGGCGGCGGGGTTGCCCTTGAAGGGTACAGGGCTAAAAGCATCGACTTGATACAGGGGGATCTCGGTCATTTTTCCTCTCCTTTTGCAAGGGTGTTTGGCTCTTATGGGTATTTAGGTGAAATGAGGTGCGAATGATGCTTAAGCTCTAGTTACACAGAGTTTCACGGAGTTTTTCGCGGAGAAACACAGAGAGAATCATTTCTCCGTGCTTCTCTGTGCCTTCTCGGTGATGCTCTGTGCCCAAATTAAACTGCTGGATGAACGGGGGGGATGATTTTACCCAATTTCCTATATGAGCCGGGTGTTTTTTACGTTGCGCGCGTGAAAAGCGCCACCGTCTCGACGTGATAGGTCTGCGGGAACATATCCACCGGCTGCACCCATGCTAAGGCGTAACCGTGGCGCACCAGCCGCTGGGCGTCGCGGGCGAAGGTGGCGGGATCGCACGAGACGTAGACGATGCGCGGCGCGCCGTACTCGGCGATCGCGTCCAAGGCCTCGCGCTCCAGGCCCGTGCGCGGCGGATCGATGACGATGGCGTCGAGCGGCGCCTCGATGGCCGGCAGCACGTCGGCGACCAGGCCCTCGTAGAGATCGATGTTGTCGGCATCGGCCAGATTGTGCTCCGCGTCGGCGGCCGCCGTGGGGTAGGCCTCGACGGCGATGACGTGATCGGCCTGCTCGCAGAGGAAGGCGGCGAACATCCCGATGCCGGAGTAGGCGTCCAGCACGCGCTCGTGCCCTTGCAGATCAAGCGCGTCCAGCACCAGCTTGATCAGGCGCTCGGCCTGGGGCGTGTTCACCTGGTAGAAGCTCGTGGCGGAGATGCGGAATTCGCGGTCGTGGAAGCGCTCGACGATGTAATCCAGTCCGATCAACGGCGCGATGGCGACATCGTGCCGGATCTGCACAATCGAGACGGGATAATCGACGTGCAGCGAGGGCGACTCCTCTTCCTTCGCCTGGAACGCGATCATCAGATCGTCCGTGCGGGTGCCCGCACGCAGTTCCATCAGCTCCAGCTCAGGATAGCGCATGTCCAACATCGAGAGCAATTGACGCAGCATGGGGTGGATGATCAGGCAATCATCGACGGGATAGACATCGTGGCTGCCGCTGGAGTAGAAGCCCAGCCGTCCGACCTCATCGGTGCGGAAGAGTGCGTGATTGCGGTATTCCCAGCCCGTCTCATCGGGGATCGGCTCGTAGACCGGCGGCGCCTCGAACTTCCCGATGCGCTCCAACTGATCCACCACCACCAGTCCCTTGATGCGCGCCTGCACCTGCGGATCGATGTGTTGCCACTGGCATCCGCCGCACTTCCCCGCCCCGAAGTAGGGGCACGGCGGATCGACGCGCGCGGGCGAGGGCGTGACGACCTCCAGCACCCGCGCTCGCCCATAGCGTTTGTGATCCTCCACCAGCTCCACGCGCACCACCTCGCCGGGGATCGCGTACGGCACGAAGATCGCGCGCCCCTCGTGTCGTCCAATCGCATCGCCGCCGTGCGCCATCGCGTCCAACTTCATCTCGAATTGCTCGCCCATAAGCCTCCTTAGGTTAGTCAGGTAGTCAGGTAGTCGGATAGTCAGATAGTCGGGTCGTTAAAGCAGGGGAGTAAGTTTCCCCGTGCCGCGTTTGCTCTATACTTCTATTTTACGCCGATTCGCGATTCATCTCAACTGGTCTATAATTGAGAGTAAGTATCTATCCATCCGACACTTCTTAGCTCGCGGATAAACACGGATTAACGCAGATATTTTTTGATTTTTATATTGCAGGAAGAGTCATTACGAGAATGTAAGGATTAAAATTCAGCCTTAAACTCGTCCAAAT